>CAYOAJ010000115.1:0-6419 GCA_964401895.1 uncultured Herbinix sp. | reverse complement strand
CGCTCCACGGAAAACCCACTGATTAACCCCTTAGTTAAAACAGCGGCAACCTCTCGTTTCATCGCTATCAAGGTCACAACACGTGCTATTATACACCATCGAATAATTGATTGCAAGTGTTTTTTACACTTTTTCGAAACTTTCTTTGACAAATAAAATCTGGTATGAAAGGAATGTACTTTTCACCCATCTCATACCAGATTTTCTTCTTATTGTTGCCATAATTACTTTGTATAGGCAAGGGCCATAATAGTAAATCTTTTATCCTGATCTTCTTGAGCCATTTTTATTTCTAAAGTATGGTCTGAAGATATGTCTGCATCTAAGATAAGCTCAATTACAGCATTGTTCCAACCTCCGCCAAGAGAACTATCTATCGTTTTTATTAATTTACCATCTAAGTATACCTGCGCTTTACCATAAGATGAATCTGATGTTGACTTTGTTAACAATAAAATATTCTTACAATTTAATGTCACTCTAAAAGCTTTACTTTCTTTTACACTTACATTCATCCAGTTGTCTGGAAATCGACTTGTAACCTTAGCGTCAACTTCTGTAAAGCTTCCCTTATCTATCTTTACATTATCATCATCCGTCTTATTGTCCACCATCTTTATGTCTTCAAAGCTATTACCTACTATAGGAAGCTCCCCTATTTCAATATCATTTTCCACCATAGATTGCTTATCTACAGTTGCAAAATAATGCATAATACAGTCAGCCATAAAGGCATGTCCTAAATCTGTTGGATGATATTCATCAAAGAAAAAGTCTTCATCTGTAATTTTACCAGTCTCTAACTCAGGTACAATTGCGTCTTTTATACTTATCATTGGTAGATTGTAATAATTACCTGTTGGTATATACTGATCTTGTAAATTATATTTTGTTGGAAAGACACTAAATATAAGTACAACAGCTGGCTTATTTGCTTGCTTTAATATCTTTCTAATTAAACTTTCATATGCTACACCCTTAGTAGGCTCCTCATGGTCATTAACTGCAAATTCTACAAAGACAAGATCTGGTTGAACCTGCCCATATGAAGTAATATCACGTTCATGGCGAACAATACCTATCGCAGATGACGTCCCTCCCATTCCAGCATTAACAAATTCTACATTACTTCCATCATCCTTGCCAAATGCCTTCTTGAAATGCTTATATGACTGATAAGCGTAGCACTTTTCTTCAGAATTTGCACCAGCACCTTCAGTTATAGAACCTCCTATATAAGCAAGAGTAACCTTATGACCTTCTTTAGCCCTTTCAATAACCCTCTTTATCCTATGATTATTTCCAATTGCAACTAAAGATTTTTCAATAACTGATTTTTCTATTAGAGATTTCTCACACATATTAGGTCCTCCCTATAAAATATATTATGTCTACAATATTAAGATTACTTCCTTATAGTAAAGACAACTTTTTTATAATTATCAGCATTATCCCATAACTCTACAGTATATTCACCTTCTAAATAGCAGTGATACATGCTTCTTGTTGAAGATACTTCAATATTGTCTATAGCTATCTTACTAATGCCTGATACATTATCCTTAAATCTAAGTGTCACAGAACCATTATATGTTCTTCCGTTTTGAACATTAACTGTTGGTGCCGTCTTGTCAATGTAAAACTCTACTGTTTCATAGTTTCCAACCTTGTCATAAACCTCTAATGTATACTTACCTTCTTTAGTAACCTTAATACCACTCTTAACCTTTTTACCATTTAATCTTGTTTTATTTCCATCTATACCACTGCCATCATCAGTCCAAGTGATTGTAACAGGGTCTTGATATGCCATGCCATCTTCTACCCCTTCAATCTCAGGCTCTGCTATATCAATATTAGATATCTTGATTTTTTCCATTGTATTGTGTCCATATTTATCAGTAACCCTAACTGAGTATACTCCATTTTCTTCTGCAGTAAAGGATGCTTCACCGTCTATTTGAATATAATTTTCACTTTCCTCTGACCAAATAAACTCATTATTTATTAATCCTTCCTTTACATCCCCATATATTACTGAGATATCAGTAAAATCTATAATGGTATCAATATAAACACCTACACCTTCATCAGTCCAACTGCCATCACTATCCGCATTAATCTCTATACCATAATACATTGCATCTAAGGAAAGCAAAGTATTACCCCTCATACCATTCATCTTAATATAGTAGGTACCTGGCTCTAATAAGTATGTAAATGAGTTTAACCCTCTGTCTCCCTTAACATAAGTAGCCTCTTCAATCATAAGCTCATTAACATCATATAACCCACAGTATCCTAGATCTTCTTCAACTGCAAATGAGGTATCAAATAAAAAGTTAATTGCAACTGTTGCTTCTTTATTCAAATGGAAGGAATAATAGTTGTTTGGTCTCATATCACTTATAAAACCATTAGCAACTTCATTAAGACTTATATTTCTACTATTGGCAAAACTTGTTCCTAATTTTTGCCCTCCTAAGTTGGCCTTTTCAAAAAGCAAGGCCATATTTGCATCTCCACTATAAGCCGCACTATCGTATATAGTACATAGGTAGTAAGTACCTTCTTCTAAGAACCATGTCATATCAGTTCTAGAATCAGAAAACCTTCTTATGTTACCAACCATGCTATTACCACTTGAATCTGCACTAATCCACGCATATCCTCCAAATTGATATTCTACAGCATCAGGTCCTCCCCAAAGTGCCATATTCCTTTGTCTTATAGCAGTCATAATATCTTCACTAATAACAGCATTTAGCTGACCTGGGGAATCAAGTGTGAATTCTGATGTGTTTATGTAGCTACCAGAAGTATATCTCACTTTAGTCATTTTAGGATATCGGTGATTATCCAATTCATCTACTACTTGAAGAGGCACCTGGGCACCCGTTGAGCTTGCTTGTGCTTCTGTAGGAACACTTATAAAATTAACTGCAACAACTACCATTGTAAATAATATAATTTTCTTTAGTTTCTTCTTCATAATAACCCTCCTAAGAATTAATATCTTTTGCCTTTTCTTCTTCCTTCTCCTGTGCTGCTTTTATAACAATTGAGTCATCTACATACTCTATTTTAACCCTGTTATCCTTTACTCCCATCTCTTCTAACATGTTTTGAGGTAATTGTATGCGGCCCGCCCTATCAAGTATCGAGTATTCATCATGTATATCACTGTAAAGGGTAATATTTTTCATTCTCTCTCGATAATCTAACTTGGCATGCATCTCACTACTTATCTTACCATCTTGTATAGAAACCACTCTATTTACCTCTTTGGCTAGATCCATGTCATGAGTAACAATAACAATGGTAGTATTTAATTTACTATTTAACTCTCTGAAAACATCCATAATATGCCCTGCTGTAGCTTTATCAACTGAACCTGTAGGTTCGTCTGCAAGTAATATCTTTGGATCATTTGCTAAGGATATTGCAATGGCAATTCTCTGTTGCTCTCCCCCTGACATTTCACTTAAACGATTTTTGCTTTTATGGGACATACCCACCAATTCAAGAAGCCTCTCCGCCTTTTCTTTCTTCTCCTTCTCACTAGCAAACATCATTGGTACCTGAACATTTTGAAGAGAATTTAAATAGGGAAATAAGTTTCTTGCGTTGTTTTGCCATATAAATCCAACAGTACTCCTCTTGTATTCTATAAGACTTTTTCTATTCATTTTAAATAAGTCTTTACCATCAACAAAAAGCCTTCCTGCTGTAGGCGTATCAAGTCCTCCTAGCATGTTTAACAGTGTAGACTTACCACTACCACTCCTTCCCACGATAGCCATCAACTCACCTGGGGCAACATTTAAGTCCAGCCCCTGAAGAGCAATAACCTCACTATCTATGGTTTTATAAATCTTAACTAGGTTATCACATTGAATTATTAAATCCTTATTAATCTCATCTGTACTATTAATGTTGTTGTTGCTCTTTGCATTATCACTCAACCAAACCACCATCCTCCAACTCATATACCTTATCTCCGATGTCCATAAGGCCTGTATCATGGGTAGTCATTACAATAGTGGCCCCTTGTTCTTCTGTAAGAGTTTTAAATATCTTAACTATCATAAGGGATGTGTTTGTATCCAATTCTGCAGTTGGTTCATCTGCAAAAAGAACCCTTGGCCTGTGGGCTATTGCCCTAGCTATAGCAACTCTCTGTTGCTCACCACCTGATAACTGCTGAGGCATATGGCTTACCCTTTTCTCTAAACCAACCATTCTTAAACATTCTAAAACCCTTTGCCTTCGATTACCTCTAACTCCAGCAAGTCTCAAGGAAAACTCTACATTCTCATATGCAGACATGGTTGGAATTAGAGCTACTGATTGAAATATAAATCCAATCTTTTCTCTACGAATATTACAACGTTTAGATTCTCTCATCTTCGAAAAGTTTTCATTATTAAAATATACATCACCAGCTGAAGCTGTATCCAAAGCACCTAAAATGTTCATTAAAGTAGTTTTTCCTGACCCAGACCGCCCCTTCAATAAAGTCAGCTGACCTTCGGCCACTTCTATGTTAATATCCCTTAGTGCATAAAACTTCTCTCCATTAGGCATGGGGAAATATCTTTCAACGCCAACTGTTTTAATTAGTTCACTTCTCATAATTCTATTCCTCCCCTAATTTCAATGCCTGCGTCATCTTCAAGTCAGAAATAAGTTTACCTATAATAGCCATACATACCACTACCATTACCCCTACAATCACAATAATCTGAACTTGATCACCTTGTTCTTTTATAATCTCTAGAGGTAAAACCTGCTCTGAAGAAGAATATGCAATCTGTATTAATGGAACAAATAACTTTGATACTTGGTTACCTATAGTAAGTCCACCTGCTATTGGTATTATTGATAGGAAAAATTGCTCTCGTAATAGCATACCTATTACCTCTCCTACTCTCATACCCATTGCTCTAAATACACCAAATTGTAACTCCCTTGAAATAATGGATAGAATCCAAAATATAAGGAAACCTATGGCACAAATTAGTAGTATTATTATAAATCCTAGGGTTAAGACACCATTAGTACCCTGATAAAAGGGATCGTTATTTTTATTAATTATCTCTGCTGATAAATCTTTGAAAACTTCAAATTGTATATTATTCTCTACTGCAAAGTCATATATAACTGCTGTTGATTCTTTAGCCTTTATCCAGACCTGATATGGAGTAATACCCCATGATGACTGAATTGAAGATAGGTTTCCAACAATAAGATAATTATCCAATTCCTTAACAAGACCGTCATTGTCAATTTCTTTTACTACTGGTGAAAATCCTGGCCAATAATCAACAAATTCTTTTATAATACCTCTTGAGGAACCATTACTATCACTAAAACTTAAGCTGTCCCCAATTTTATAACCATGTATATCTCTAAAATTAGAGGAAGCTATAATAGCATTCTCGTCTTCTGCTAATAGGTTAAGATAATTATACCAGTGACTTTCTGTAAGACTTTCTTGCATGTATGCAATTTCACCAAATTCCTTACTATTAATCCCCATCAATCTTCCAGTAACTTTACCTTGACCAAGACTTACATCTATCTCATCATTTATTAGAACCTTAGTGGCCTTCTCTACGCCATCCAAATTAGTATATCTGTTAAAATCCGGCTCTTCATAATATATATCTAATCTATTTATATCTGCTACCTGCCCCATTTCTCTTAGGGATGTAATGTAAGCTTGAATAGCCGCCTCGTTACTTTCCCATTTTTCTTGAACAACAAGGTCTGCACCTATAGTATAAGTAATTCTATCTTCTTCATTTCCATTAATGGTCCTTGCTAGTGTAGCATCAAATATACCCAAGGCCACTGTTAATATAATAAAAAGTATGATAAAACCTTGATTACTTGATCCTTTAATTATCTGTTGCAATGAAGCATATGCTGATGGTCCCCATAACCTTTTTCCTAAAGTAAAAATAATATTAACTACAACTGGTAATATGGCTTGTATTATTAAGGCTGCACCTATAATGAAAAATATTGAACCTAAAAATAATAGCGGATCCATGGCCTTTCCTAGTGCAGCATTTTGAGCTAATACATCTGCTTGATTCCTAAAGGTGTATAATGAATAGGCTGAAGTCAACATAAATACTACTCCTACAATAACACCAACCACAGTAACTTTCTTACTGCTTGTGTTCAATTTTCTCTTATGGGATACTATTGTTTCTTTTGTATGGTAAGAAGCTAATACCAGCGAGATAGCTAAAGAAACCAATGCACAAATTAAGGCAGCTATTAAAGCATTATTTGTAAGCTCCATGGGAATGGAAGTACGGGATACGAATTCCAAGAATGCATTGGCATTACCTAGCACTCGGCAAAGTACCATTCCCAGAGGTATACCCAGCAATAATCCTATAGCC
>CAYOAJ010000114.1:0-6427 GCA_964401895.1 uncultured Herbinix sp. | reverse complement strand
TACCTCCCATTTATGAACACATCAGGTACATGTATACTATATTTCTATGCTGTTTATCTATATGCTTATTATATGTTTGTAAGCTTTTATTTGTGATAGGGTAAAAGGAAACTGCTATTGTATCACATATTAATACAAAATACAGATAAAGTAATATTTATTCCTTTTATTTCATCAAAATACGACACAGAAAGTCTTGACTATGGGTATGATATGGTGTATCATTATGAATACATTTTAAGGCCGTCAGAACAAGGCGGTTTTTTAATTAATAATGACCAATATAGATAGGAAGATAAAAAAGGGAATGAAAAAATACCAAAAGGATTATGAATTGATTTTAAAAACAAAAGCCAATGGTAAGATCAAGGAAGAAGTTAAGTATATTGGAGACTATTATGTTTCTCAGCTTAATGACGAAACCTTGAAGATAAAAAAAATTTTATATTTCGCTTTATCACTTTCCAGTGTTATCGTTCTAATTCTTCTTGGTATTATAAATACATCTTCTAGTAGGGTCTTATATGTAGCACTACCTTATGTATGTATGTTCCCACCAGCTATCTATAGTTTAATTGGGTCAATACAATTTTTAAAGCTTGAGAACAGGATAGAGTATGTAAAGTATGATAAAACTCGAAACCGAGTTCGCAAGTCAACTTTAGGGATGATAGTGATTTCACTATTAACAATCATAGGAGATGCATTTTTTATTTTTTATCATTATCCTATAAACAAGTTCCTAATAGAACTTATATTCTTAACTGGCCTTATCTTTCTGCTTACAATAAATGCCTTTTTTCTTCATCAGATTAAAAGGCAGGAGATATTTAAGCGAGAAGAAGTAGTTAAGCAGTAACCTAAATATATTTTATTTAATTATAAATATATAATTTAAAAAGGAGGAAAAAAAATGAAGAAAATTAATAAAGTTTTAGTCTTATTACTAGTGCTAGTACTAGGTATAGGTACATTATCAGCATGTGGTAAAAAAGACGATGAAGATGGTCTTGTGACCGAAGAAGGCACGGATTCTACTGATAAAGAAGGAAGTGGTGCTAGTGATGATACTCCACTTGTTGTTGGATATCTTCCATTTAGTGAAAGGTTCAGTCCTTTCTTTGCACAAACTGGTTATGACCAGGATGTTGCTGAAATAACAGGTGTTTCCCTGTTAACTACAGATAGGACAGGTGGTATTGTATATAATGGAATTGAAGGTGAAACAATACCTTATAATGGTGTTGACTACTTCTATTCAGGAATTGCAGATATATCTGTAGATTTTGATGAAGCAGCGAATAAAACTACTTATGATATAACTATTCGTGATGATATTAAGTTTAGTGATGGTGAGATATTAGATGCTGATGATATTATCTTTTCTTATTATGTATTATCAGATGTGTCATATGATGGTTCATCCACTTTATATTCTCAGCCAATTCTAGGGATGCAAAACTATAGGGCAAACAGTTCTATTGCTGATAAGATAACAGCTGAAGAAGTTAATAGTCTTGTAGATAATCCAAATGCTGCCTTAGAAGAAGTTATTCATGATAAGATAGTTAGACCTGTATTAGAATCAGAGTATGAGTGGGTTGGTTCTCTGTATGGAAATGCATCATATGCAGCATATACAGAAGAATATCCTGAGCAAAAAGACTTATATGCAGCTTTCTTTAGCCTAGATGAAGAGTATGATTCTACAGCTATTGAAGATGCAAACCAAGTTCTTGAAGATATTATCGCTCAATATGGTTCTGACTATAAAGCATTAGGTCTTGCATATGCAGGTGACGAAGGTTACTACTTAGGAGACGTACAGACTGAAGCTAGAAGTATAATCACTGAAGAAAAGAGAGCAGCTGGTGAAGGGGAAGAAGTTCCTAATATTGAAGGTATCAAGAAGATTAGTGATACTCAGGTTCAAGTAGTTACAGAAGGTTACGATGCTACTGCAATTTATCAAATTGGTGGTATTACCGTTGCACCTATGCATTACTATGGTGATGAAGACTTGTATGACTACGAAAACAATAAATTTGGTTTCCCAAGAGGAGACTTATCAATTGTTAAGAGTGTAACAACAAAGCCTTTAGGTGCTGGTCCATATAAATTTGTAAGATATGAGAACAAGGTTGTATTCTTTGAAGCCAATGAGCTTTACTACAAGGGTGAACCAAAGATAAAGGATATGCAATGGAGAGAAACTTCTGAAGCAGACAAAGTTACTGGTGTTGAGCAAGGTACTTTAGATATAACAGATCCTACAGGATCTAAGACAATGTTTGAACAAATCACTAAAATTAATAGTAATGGAGAGATTTCAGGAGATAAGATAGTAACTAGTTCAGTAGATAACCTTGGATATGGTTATATTGGTATAAACGCAACTACAGTAAATGTAGGTGGAGAATCAGATTCTGAAGCTTCTAAGAATTTAAGAAAAGCTTTATCAACAGTATTTGCAGTATATCGCGATGTTGCTATTGATACTTTTTATGGTGATGCGGCTAGTGTTATCAACTATCCTATCTCTAATACATCTTGGGCAGCTCCTCAACCATCAGATTCTGATTATGAGATTGCATACTCTAGAGATGTAAATGGTAATAGTATTTATACATCAGATATGAGTGCAGATGATAGATATTCAGCAGCAGTAGAGGCAGCTTTAGGATTTTTTGAAGCAGCTGGATATACCGTAGAAAATGGTAAGCTTACTGCAGCTCCAGAAGGTGCAGCAATGGAATATGAAGTTTTAATTCCTGGTGACGGGGATGGAGATCATCCATCATTTGCTATTGTAACAGATGCATCTGCAGCATTAGATACTATTGGATTCAATCTAATAGTTACTGACTTATCAGACGCTAATGTTCTATGGGATAGACTTAATGCTTCTACACAGGAAATATGGTGTGCTGCATGGGGTGCTACTATAGATCCTGATATGTATCAGGTATACCACAGCTCAAATGCAACTGGTGCTGGCGGTACAGATAGTAACCATTATATGATTACTGATCCACAACTTGATACTATTATTATGGAAGCAAGACAAAGTGATGATCAGACTTATAGAAAAGCAGCTTACAAACAAGCTCTAGATATTATTATAGATTGGGCTGTAGAAATCCCAACTTATCAGAGACAAAACTCTGTTATATTCTCTAACGAAAGAGTAAATGTTGATACAGTAACTCCAGACATTACAACTTTCTATGAGTGGATGGCAGAGATTGAAAATATGGAATTAAGATAGTTGAATATTAAAGGTATTCATAGAAACGATTAAAAGTCGTAAGTATGGTAACAATAAATATGATAAGAATGCCGTGGCTATTTACATGGCATTCTTATCGTTATGTTAAAATGATTAGTGCAAGTAACAAATCAATATTAATATGTAACCGTATTAAAAATATGAGTTATAAGTCAATTAAGAAACAGGAGAGGCAACATGCGTAAATATATAGCGAAAAGATTAGGACAAAGTGTTGTAATATTATTCTTTGTAGCGTTAATTGTATATACAATTATGCGTTCTATGCCATCTTCCTTTGTTGAGACTATGGCAAGAGAGAAGGCCTCCCTACCAGGGGGTAAATCATATAGTGAATGGATAGAGCAGCTTAATGCAGTCTATAAGTTGGATAAAGGAATTATAGAAGGTTTTTTACATTGGTTAAGTCAAGCCATAAGAGGTAATTTTGGTGACTCATGGGCTTTTAATGTACCAGTTACTGAGAAGTTTTCAGAAGTAATCTGGCATTCTTTTGGACTAGGTGCAGTAACATTTGTATTGCAGACAATAATAGCTATACCTTTAGGTATAAAAGCTGCAACAAAACAATATAGCAAAACAGATTATGCTATAACTATATTTGCTTTAATAGGTATATCATTACCATCGTTTTTCTTTGCAACATTATTAAAATACGTTTTTTCGATTAAATTAGGATGGTTTGACCTATTTGGAATGATTGGACGTTATCATTATCAACTTAGTCCTTTTGGTAGATTTTTAGACATAGCAAAACATATGGTGTTACCTATTGTAACCTTAACAATAGGAGGGATCGGTTCTCTTATGAGGTATACAAGAACAAATATGCTTGAGGTTCTTAACTCTGATTATATACGTACAGCAAGAGCAAAAGGGCTTTCTGAAAAGCGGGTTATTAATTATCATGCATTTCGTAACACTTTAATTCCTATTGTAACTATTTTAGGTGGTTCATTGCCAGGTTTATTCTCAGGAGCTATGATTACTGAGACTTTATTCCAGATACAGGGTATAGGATATACATCTTATCAAGCAATGACTACAGGGGACATACCCTTTTCCATGTTTTATATTTTGTTTATGGCCATTCTCACACTTTTAGGAACTTTAATGGCGGATATTTTATATGCTGTTGTTGACCCTAGGGTAAGAGTAGGCTAAGGAGGTGTAGAGATGAATACAGATAATAATAAACATGTAAGCACTTCCTCTACTTTGGATGATGAGCGAAGAGTAAAGGTATTGTCGCCTGGAATGTTAGTAGCTAAGAGATTTTTCAGAAACCGCTTGGCAGTGATAGGGCTTATAATAATTGCAACCATGTTTATATTTACTTTTATAGGTGGAGCAATAGCTCCATATGGAGAAACACAAGTATTTAGATATAATGATATTGTAGAAAAAGATTATGCTGGAGTAGGGGTAAACAATGAATTCCAATATATTGATATCGAAGGAGAAACATTACCTCCCCACGCTAAAGCTCAGATGATATTAACAATTAATAAAGGAGAAGATAGTTTTATCTCCAATAACGTAACTTACTCTTTAATAAAAGAAGGGGAAGATTTTTACCGAATTGTTCAATATCAAGATGTTGCAACTGTTATTAACCTTAGGGGAATGAATAGATTTAATTCCCTAGGTTCTGAAGAAGTAACAGATGCGATGATAATTGCTTTTGAAGAAGCAAGTAACAAGGGAGAAACTTCCTTTGATGTAGATGGTATAACATATTATATTAATCAAGATGGAAAAGAGACAGTTATTGCTCGTGCAAAGGAGATTTCTTTGGCATCAAAGTTGATTTATAATAATTATGCTCCAGATACAGTTTTAGATTATGAGTTCCGTTATGCAGCAGAAAAAGCGATGAATGAAGATCTTTCAACCTTTCAAGTTAACGGAACTAGTTATGAGATGGATTATGACAAAGAGAATAATTCGGCTGTGTTTTATCTAGTAGATGGTAATGAGAAATTAGAATATTCCCTAGCATCTAATATTAGCATTAACACAATAGATAATGAATTTTTAACAATAGATTTTAAAAAAGCAGCCATTGATGCTATACAAAATGAAAAAAGTAATTTTATAATGATTAATGAGGAAGGAGAAGAAGCAAACTATATACTTATTCGTGAAAATGATCGTTATAAGATTAGAACCAATACAGTTACACAATTAATAAACACCTATGAAAGTCCTTCTGAGACCCACCCACTTGGTACAGACGGTAATGGAATGGATCTTCTTACTCGCTTGATGTACGGTGGAAGAATATCTCTTATTATTGGCTTTGTGGTAGTTGTAATAGAGCTTGTAATTGGAGTTCTATTAGGAGGTATAGCCGGATATTTTGGCGGAACTATAGATAGTATTATAATGCGTTTTGTTGATATTATAAATTGTATTCCTTCTATGCCACTATATATTATATTAGGTTCTGTTATGGACTTTATGAGGATAGAGCCAAGGGTTCGTATATATTGGTTAATGATTATACTAGGAATACTAGGATGGCCTTATATTGCAAGAATGGTTCGTGGACAAATTCTTTCTCTTAGGGAGCAAGAGTTTATGGTGGCAACAGAATCCATGGGAATTAGCGTGAGAAGACGAATCTTTAGACATTTAATACCTAATATTATTCCTCAGCTTACTGTTATTGCAACTATGAACCTAGGAAGTGTTATTTTGACAGAAGCAACACTAAGTTTCTTGGGTCTAGGAGTTAAGTTCCCATATGCATCATGGGGGAATATTATCAACGCAGTTAATGATGTTTATGTCATGACTAATTATTGGTTTGTATGGATTCCCGCAGGAATGCTGATATTAATTACAGTGTTAGGATTCAACTTTATTGGTGATGGACTCCGGGACGCATTTGACCCTAAGATGAAGAGGTAGGTGAAAAAGAGTGGCATTATTTAAAAGAAAAAAAGCAAAAGATGCAAATTATATCTCAGGTAAAGAATCCAGGAAAATTTCTAGAGAAAATAGAAAGATAACTGATGAGATTGAGAAGCAAAGAGAGCGTAAGAATATACCTAGAGAAGAATATATTACAGAGATGAAAAACCCAGATAATGTTGTAGAGTTTGACAATTTGCATACTTATTTCTTTACTGA
>CAYOAJ010000113.1:0-6474 GCA_964401895.1 uncultured Herbinix sp. | reverse complement strand
GGATTTGTAAAATCAACAATGGCCATACCTGGTTGCCACATATCCCATTGCCATACATCACCGTTGGGTCTCTTAAGAAAATATCCATTAGCTAGCCCTTCATCAAACATTGAAGACTCTTGCCCTATATAGCTATTAATCCAGACACATATCTTTAAGCCCTTTTCTTTTAGACGGCTAATCATTCCTTCAGGATCTGGGAAAACATCAGAATCCCAGGTGAAATTAGACCAATGGAATTCCTTCCAGAAGCAATCAAAATGAAAGACCTTTAAGGGTATTTCCCTTTCGATCATTCCATCTACAAATGTATTAACTGTATCTTCATCATAGTTAGTAGTAAAAGATGTAGATAACCATAAGCCAAATGACCAGGCTGGAGGCAGCCCTGGCTTGCCTGTAAGGTCTGTATATCTAGTTAGAACTTCTTTCATAGTAGGACCGTTAATAATAAAATAATCCAATCCTTCCCCTGGCACACTAAACTGTACTTTCTTCACCATCTCTGAACCCACTTCAAAGGAAACCTTTTCAGGATGATTTACAAATACCCCATAACCCTTATTAGATATGTAAAATGGTATATTCTTATATGATTGTTCAGTTGATGTGCCCCCATCTTCATTCCATATGTCTACGGACTGACCATTTTTAACAAAGGGTGTAAACCTCTCACCAAGTCCATAGATTAATTCTCCTACAGAAAGAGAAAGTCTTTCTCGCATATATGTATTATCTTCTTCCCCTTTGTCATAATAATGCCCCTTCCAGTCAGTCTTAACATATGCAAGATCCTTACTTCCACTATCAGTAATCTTCTCGTTGTTTCTGTAAAAGTCCATCTTCCAGTTGTCCTTATTGATTTCCAGTCTAAGAACACCACTATGTATTATTATAACTTCTTCTTTATTATCAACTAATAAATTATTATCCTCATCATAAGTTAATTCAAATCTTGGGCTTTTCTCCTTCACCCCTAGGTAATGATCTGTCCTAATACGTAGGACTTCATCCATTGGAGCTGATATACGAATGGTTAGGTTTACCCCACCTAAAGTATCACCCCTATGATTTATTTTCTCTGTGGGAGCACATATTGTTAGCTCCTTACATGCAAACTTCCCCAAAGTTTTTACTAGTTCTTTCTTATCATCCTTAATAAAATATACCTCTGCTGGTGAAAAAACTTCAACCCCTTCTTTATTTAACCAGCAACCATTTGAAAACTTCATTTTGATTCCTCCTTCTCTTGTCTTCTTCTGCCCCATTCCATATATAAATTGTATCATTGATATGGAATCTTAACAATGTAAATCTATTTTCTTTGTCACCTTTTAATCTCCTAACCCATCTTATTAGTATAGGGAACTTTATTTTTAACAAAAGAATGGCAAAGCGAGGTACAGAGATGGTCTTTAGTAGTCTTGAATTTATATTTATTTTTCTTCCCATTTTCATTATTATTTATTATATATTTCCTAATAGATTTAAAAACCATTGGCTACTTATAGCCAGTCTTGGCTTTTATCTATATGGAACAAGGAATGAACCTTTAAATATTTTGTTACTCATATCTTCTATTATAATTAACTATTTATTTGGACTTGCTATAGATAAATTACTAAAGGGAAAGAAGTTATTATTAATCTTAGGTCTTTCATATAACTTAGCCATCTTATCAATTTTTAAGTACACTAATTTATTACTTCCTATTGGGATAAGCTTTTTTACTTTTCAGATTATATCGTATCTTGTTGATGTGTATAAAAAAAGAATTAAACCAGAAAGTTCTTTTGCAAACCTAGCGACTTATGTTTCTATGTTCCCAAAGCTAACCTCTGGTCCCCTTGTTAGCTATGGCAAGATTAATAAGCAGTTAAAAGAAAGAAAGCATAGTCTAAAACTTTTTGACAATGGCCTTAAAACTTTCACCCTAGGTCTCGGACTAAAAGTTTTACTAGCTAACCAGATAGGCAATCTATGGACAGATATTTCTGCCATAGGTTATGAAAGCATATCCACCCCTCTTGCATGGATGGGGATTATAGCTTTTAGCTTACAGATATATTTTGACTTCTATGGCTATTCACTTATGGCTATAGGATTAGGGAAAATGATTGGATTTCACTTGCCAGATAATTTTAATTATCCATACCTTTCCCTAACCATAACAGACTTCTGGAGAAGGTGGCACATTACCCTAGGAGCCTGGTTTAGAGATTATGTTTATATCCCCTTAGGAGGTAATCGAAAAGGTTCTTTTAAAACCATAAGAAACCTGCTTGTGGTATGGCTATTAACAGGTATGTGGCATGGTTCTAGCTTAAACTTTATTATATGGGGCTTTAGCCTCTTTGTATTAATTACTATTGAAAAACTAGGACTGGGAAAAATCTTAGAAAAACACAAGTTATTAGGTCGACTTTATATGATGCTTTCCATTCCGCTAACTTGGCTTATCTTTGCAATTACAGACTTTTCACAGCTTAACATATACTTTAACCGCTTGTTTCCATTTCTCAAAGACACAGCTATAAATGTCTTTGAGCATGATTACATAAAATACGGGAAAATGTATGGAGTCCTTATAATTATCGGTATTCTTTTTACCACTAAGATACCCAGAAAAATATATGACAAAATAAAAGATTCTATCTTTGCAACTGCTCTACTACTAATAATATTTTGGCTATCAATTTACTTTCTCTACATGGGACTTAATGACCCTTTCTTATACTTTAGATTTTAGGAGGTTATACTATATGAAAAACTTTATAAACTACTCTTTCACAATACTATTAACACTAACTTGCCTTATAGCATTTCCTACAGCCTTAAATGAAATAATTGGGAAGAAGGAAGAAACCCCTGTAATTGTGGAGCCTGTAGTCCCCGAAACAGAAGATAAAAAAGACACAAGCACTAATAACATAATTGATACAGCAGATACAATACCTGGTAATACTGCTAATACTGTTAATACTACTGATAATAATTCTACAGATCTCCCTGTTTCTACTGACGTAGAACCTAATATGACTGATGATATAACTACAGATGATCCACCTACTAAACCTGATCAAGAAAAAGTTGAAGAAGTTGACACAAGCTACAACTTCTCTACAGTTGGCCCTGATTATTTTGATGATGCCCTTTTCATCGGGGACTCTAGAACTGTTGGTCTTTCTGAATATGGAGACTTAGGCCAGGCAACATTCTTTGCATCTAATGGCATGAGCGTTTATAATGTATTTACAAGCGAAATTTCTATTCCTTCTATTGGAAAGATTACTTTGGAAGATTTATTAACTAATAAAGACTTTGCCAAAGTTTATCTTATGCTTGGTATAAATGAATTAGGATATAATTTCAATACCAGCATAGATATGTATCTATCACTAGTAGAGACTATAAAAACCCTTGCTCCAGAGGCTATTATATTTGTACAAGCAAATCTACATGTAAGCCAAAGTAGGTCAGAATCAGATAAGATTTTCAATAACAAAAATATAGACAAGTTTAACAATTCAGTTGCAAAGCTTGCAGATAATAAGACTATCTTCTATATTGATGTAAATCACTTGTTTGATGATGAAGATGGAAATCTTTCCACCAAATATACTGCTGATAATACCCATGTACTTGGCAGATATTATAATGATTGGAGTAGTTGGCTTTATACAAAGGCAATAGAAAAAACGACTTGACGTATTATCAAGATAGGATGTGATTTTGTGTAATGCCTAATAAGAAAGAATGGTTTAGTGAAAATGTCAGAAAATATAAAAATGAACTATATGCTTTAGCTTTTTCTATATTAAGAAATGATGAAGATGTAAAAGATGCTATACAAGAAGCCTTATATAAGGCTTATGACAAGCTAGACAGCTTAAGAGACCCTGATAAGTTCAAACCATGGCTTATGAGAATACTTGCTAATTCCTCTTACGAAATCATAAGGGGAGATAAAAAAACTGTAAGTATAAATGATTATGAAAATACACTGGAATCATCAAGGGGAAGATATTCAGCCACTAATGCAAGCCTTTGGGATGCTGTACAGTCACTTGATGTAAAATATAGAACCGTTGTAATTCTATTCTATTATGACGATTTACCCATAAAGGAAATTGCAAAAATCCTTGACCTTAAGCCTCCCACTGTTAGAAAGAGGCTTTCTCGTGCAAGGGACCAGTTAAAAACAATTCTTTCCCCCTAGGAGGTTATAGAATGAATGACTTTGATAAAAAATTAAAAGCTCAAGCAAAAAGAGAAAAGATTACTTGCCCTAAAAAAGTCAGTGATGCAATATATAATATCTTAAATTCTCTACCAGAAGAGAAAGAAAGTAGCTTTAATAACTATAAAAGAAAAGCTATAAGGTGGCCAGCATTTGCTGCCATTGGCTTTGCTGCCCTCTTCTTATTCTTCTTTATACTACCTAATACAAGTCCAAACTTTGCTAGGGCCATGGAGGATGTTCCTATAATCGGATCAATTATTAAGGTTACAACTATAAGGGATTACCAGTACGACGATGGCAATTACAGGGTAGATATTAAAATGCCTTCTATTGATATGGATGGATGTGACCCTTCTAGATTCATAAACGCCAGTGTTGAAGAATTAACAAACACTTTACTTAACCAGTTTAATGAAGATATGGCGGACTTTGGAGAGAAAGGTTATGCTTCTCTTAATGTAGACTATGACGTAATAACTAATAATGACTTCTGGTTTACCTTAAAAATATCCGTTACTGAAACTGCTGCCAGCAGTAACACCTACTATGAGTTTTATCATATAGATATTGAGAGAGGACAATTAGCTCAGCTATCAGACTTATTTATAGATAATGAAGATTATATCTTTGCAATTAGCAAAAATATAAAATCCCAGATGATTGAGCAAATAGAAGCAGACTTCTCTGTAGTCTATTGGCTAGAGTCCCATGAAGATAATATGTCTTTTCATAAGATAGAAGAAAATCAGTCTTTCTACTGGTCTGATACTGGCGACTTAGTTATAGTCTTTGATGAATATGAAGTTGCACCAGGCTATATGGGTAACCCAGAATTTGTGATACCAAGAGCTGTGTATTCAGAATATTTAAAGAAATAGCTTAGACAAAAAGCACCTATAGGAAAGGACTTCAAAATCCTATCCCATATGTGCTTTGTTTTTATATGTTTATCTCTATCCTTTTATAATCTCTAATAATATCTCAACTTATCTTTTCTTTACTGGAAAATAAACCTGCAATGGCTCATAACCAATATCCCTAAGTCTTCTTAACTGTATTCCAGGGTCTTGGTTTTTAGTCTTGAAGAAGTATCTCCAAGCCCCCCACTCCCGTTCATTTTCCATAACTATCTCAGAAGTTATATCATCACTTTCTACATATAGTATCCTTTCCTCTGGGCATATGCCTGCAAGAACCTCTGGACCATAGCGGAAAGCTCCCATATTCTCATCATCAGGAAGAGTTATAAATTGTATTCCTATAGGTAGAGTAATGCTAACCCTGTCTCCATCCTTCCATTCACGGGATAGTTCATAGAAAGCACTGCTATCTTTGCTCTTTCCATGAAGTTCATCATTAATATATACAGTAGCCTCTGACATAATCCATTCAGGTACCCTAAGTGCCAGCGTGAACTTTGCTGGTGATTCTATATTTACAGTGAAGTCATATTTTCTGAAATTTGGCATGTTTTCATGACGTGAAGTAATCTCATTGATTTCTTGGTAACCTGATGTATCATGGGAAGTAATTAAGGAGCCATTCATCATGTCTTGATTTTGGCTTATAGTTATTTCCTTACCATTAACTTCAGCCTTCATCTGGGAGTTAAAATACTGACCCACATAAATCTTGTCTTCATCTTGATAATATATTCCTCTATTCAAAGCTGCATTAGCCTGAACCATGGTTCCATGGCAGCAGAAGAAGCTATCAGTCTTCCCGCTCCAAGCCTTATGAAGTCCTGCCTTCATTGGTATAAAGTAAGTTAGTAGGCCAGTGTGAGGATTATCCCTCTTACTACCGTCAAGCCAATATTCTTGGAAATAAGCCTGGGACATTATTCCGTTGTATAAGTTGTATTCCATATATTGAAGATATTCTGGCTCCCTGGTGTTAAGAAATAGAAACTCTGCCAAACGCATCATGTTATATACAGTACAATGCTCTTGATTCTTGTCACCAAGTCTTGCCTTCATCTTGCTCTTAGGCATCCATATTTCCCCAGCTGTCTGCCCTCCTGTTGCTAGGGTTCCCCTATCTGTTACAGAACATTTCCAATATGCCTTAACAATGTCCATCCAGTGGTCATCCCCTGTTACCTCATATGCTCTTGCACAGCCTAGAACTTCAGGAATGGTTGTATTAGCATGCATATTGGTTAGTGGATCTTTCCCGTCAAGTAGGGGTTGAAAAAGTCTACTACGGTAGTATCTTTCTAAAAGAGTCTT
>CAYOAJ010000112.1:797-6554 GCA_964401895.1 uncultured Herbinix sp. | reverse complement strand
TGGCATCTTTTTTATTCATGGCATCTAAGCCGAGGTTTTTCCTTTGATTAAAAAAGGAGAGATAATGTGAACAAGGTAGAAGAAATTGTAGAAAGAAGAGACAACAATAGGAAGGTTGGCATAAGGTCAGCTAGGGGGATTACAACAATTGCAATATTAGGTGCTACAGCAGGAGTACTTATGTTATTTGAGATTCCCTTATGGTTTGCTCCACCCTTCTATCAGATTGACCTAAGTGAAGTACCAGTTATGATAGGAGCATTTGCTTTAGGCCCTCTTGCAGGGGTTTTGATTGAACTAGTAAAAATACTTTTAAAGCTGATGTTTAGCCCAACAAAGACGGCATTTGTAGGAGAATTCGCAAATTTTATCTTGGGATGTGCATTTGTAGTACCGGCAGCATTGATCTATAAGGTGAAGAAGACGAAAAAATCAGCTTATGTAGGTTTAGGAGTGGGGACTCTTTTCCTTGCAGCTGCAGGAAGTTTTATTAATGCATATCTTTTACTTCCCTTTTACTCAAAGGCCATGATACCTATGGATAAAATTATTGCAATGGGAACCGAAGTGAATGGTCTAATAAAGAATATGAAGGGTTTGATAATTTACGCAGTGATTCCATTTAACCTAATAAAGGGGATTTTGGTTTCCTTAATAGTATCCTTATTATATAAAAAGATTAGCTTTTTAATAAAGGATTTTCACCCATCCAAATAAAAAGATATATTTTATGATAGAGCTTAAAATAAGCTCTATCTTTTTATAAAAAATTCTGTTATAATAAATTCCATAAAAAGATTATTTGAGAAGAGAGGGTACTATGGTTGTAAATAGCTATAGTCAACAGGATACCTATGATTTGGGATATTCTTTGGCTAAGTATGCTGAAAAAGGCAGTATTTATTGCTTGAGTGGTGAATTAGGAGTGGGGAAAACAGTTTTTACTCAAGGATTTGCAAAAGGTCTTGGGGTAGAAGAGCATGTGAATAGCCCTACATTTACAATTATTAAAGAGTATCAAGGTAATCAGCTACCTTTTTTTCATTTTGATGTCTATCGCATTACTGATATAGAGGAGATGTATGAGATAGGATATGAAGAGTACTTTTATGGTGATGGGGTATGTTTAATTGAATGGGCGGATAAGATTGAAGAGATCCTACCTAAAGAAAAAAATCTTATTTTAATAGAGAAAGACTTAGATAAAGGCTTTGACTACCGCCGGATTACATGCCAATTACTATCTGATATAGAAGGAGGAAGACCTTAATAGTGAAATTATTAGCTTTGGATAGTTCTGGACTTGTAGCTACAGTTGCAATTGTGTCTGAAGAAGGACTATTGGCAGAATATACAGTGAACTACAAGAAGACTCATTCCCAAACGCTTCTACCAATGCTAGATGAAATATCTAAGATGGTTGACTTGGATTTAGAAGAGGTAGATGGGATTGCCATAGCATCGGGACCAGGCTCATTTACAGGATTAAGGATTGGAGCGGCAACAGCTAAGGGAATAGGCCTAGCGCTTAATATACCAATAGTTCCAGTGCCTAGCTTGGAAGGGTTGGCATATAACATTTATGGGACTAATAAGCTTATTTGTCCTATGATGGATGCAAGAAGAATGGAAGTTTATACAGGTTTATATGAATTTAAGGATCAATACTTTAAGATTGTCTCACAGGAAAAAGCAATAGCTGTTGAAGACATAATAGATGAAATCAATCAGATAGGCAGACAGGTAATTTTTCTAGGGGATGGGACGGCAGTATATAAGGATATTATAAAAGACAAGATAAAGGTGCCCTATGAGTTTGCCCCTGTTCATTTGAACAGGCAGAGGGCTGGTACGGTTGCTGCATTGGGCCTACAATATTTCAAGGAAGGTAGACAAGAGTCTGCTGATATATTTGCTCCTGAGTATTTGAGAGTGTCTCAAGCAGAAAGAGTACGTAATGAGACTTTGAACAAGAAAAAAGACAAGAAAACTTTATAATAGACTATATAATAGGGGTAAGAAAAGAATGTTGATTCGTTATATGAGAGAGGATGACACTAAGGAAATTAGTGAAATAGAGAAAAATACATTTTCCAGGCCATGGAGTCAAGATGCCTTAATAAAGGGGTGTAATGACGAGAATAATGTATATATAGTTGTCATAAAAGATGATCAGATAGTAGGATATGGTGGCTTTATTTCAGTTCTTGATGAGGCCCATATAACCAAGATTGCAGTTAAAGAGGGGTATAGAAGGCATGGGGTAGGCCGACTTTTACTATCTGGTATGTTTGATGAAGCAAGGGAAAGGGGTATTAACTCCATAACTTTAGAGGTAAGGCAGTCAAATGAAGCGGCTATTAAACTCTATGAGAGAATGGGTTTTCAGCAGACTGCCATAAGAAAAGACTTTTATATGAAGCCTACAGAGGATGCAATTATTATGTGGTTAAGAAGGTTACAGTAATTACCACTACAAAAACATGTTTTATAGGCTTATAATGAGTGTTGAGTATACGAACGCATGCATCATTTATTCAGGAGGGATTAGATGTGAAAAGGGTAGGTAAAGTTTATAGCAGCGGAGATATTTTAGTTTACTGTAACTCATGTGGAAAGCAACTTGATGCCGTGAATGGAATTTTAAAGGAGGATGCATTTGAGGCAACAAAGGAGTGGGGGTACTTCTCAGCGAGGGATATGGAAGTCCACCGTTTCAATTTATGCGAAGGGTGTTATAATGAATTAATTCAAAGTTTTCAAATACCAGTTGAAGTAAAGAAAAAGTTAGAAGCTTTGTAATATAGGATGAAATAAGAGTCGACCCTTATGTCGGCTCTATTTTTTTAGTGGGACATAGGGACGGGTCCCATATAAGATATAAGAAAAAATAAGAATTAGCTTTAAGTAAGGCTAGAATATGTTAAAATAGTATTGAAAGAAAAAAGAAAGGCATGGTTAAGAAAATGTTAGATGTATGTTTGTTAGGCACCGGTGGCATGATGCCATTACCAGGTAGATTTTTAACTTCCCTTATGACAAGGTATAATGGAAGTAGCTTATTAATAGATTGCGGTGAAGGAACCCAGGTATCAATTAGAAAGAAAGGATGGAGCGTACATTCTATTGATACAATTTGTTTTACCCATTATCATGGTGATCATATAGGAGGATTGCCAGGACTTTTATTATCTATGGGTAATGGGGACAGGACTGAGCCAGTAACCTTAATAGGCCCTAAAGGGTTAAAAAGAGTTGTCAATTCTCTTAGGGTTATTGCGGCAGAATTACCATTTGAGATAGAATTTATTGAACTAAGTGAAGATGAAGAGACAATAGAGATAAAAGGGTATATACTTAAGGCATTTAAGGTAAATCACAATGTGACTTGTTATGGTTATAGTCAAATAATTGACCGAGCAGGAAGGTTTATTCTAGAAAAAGCCCAGGAGAATAATGTGCCGAGGAAATATTGGAGCCATCTTCAAAAAGGACAAGATATTGAGAGTGAAGGAAGAGTTTTTACTCCTGATATGGTTCTGGGTCCAGAGAGAAAGGGAATTAAGTTAACTTATTGTACTGATACAAGGCCAACTGGCTCTATTGTAAAAAATGCATACGAATCAGATTTGCTAATTTGTGAAGGAATGTATGGAGACAAGGACAAGCATCAAAAAGCTAGGGAGTATAAACACATGACGTTTCATGAAGCTGCTGAGATTGCAAAATCGGCTAAGGTAAAGGAACTATGGTTGACTCATTATAGTCCGTCCTTAACTAGACCATCAGATTACATGGAGGAAACTAGAAAAATATTTGCAAATACTAAAAGGGGAACAGATAGGAAAAGTACAACATTGATGTTTGATAAGAATGAATAAACTTGTATAAGCCAATAAACACATATTGTAAGGAGGGTTTTTATGAAAAAGGGGAAGGGAACTACTGTAGTAATTGGCGTTTTAATAATTGTTTCAGCAGTTATCCTATATAGTAATTCTATAAAGAAGCGAATGGTTACTGAAGATGAAGCTGAAATTAGCAGACAGGAAGAACTTGAGCTTTTACTTGATGTAGATTTAGACAAAGACTATCCTAAGGACCCTAGGGGAACTGTTGAAATGTTTAGCAGGATTATTCAAATGCTTTACGAGAATATAAGTGATGAGGTTACGGATGTTCTTGCGCTGAAGATTAGAGAGTTATATGATGAAGAATTATTAGCAATCAATAGTGAGAAAAAGTATTTAAATGACCTTTATACAGAGCTCGCAGCGATTAGGGAGTCTGAAACAACCATATCTAAATATCTTTTTGTCAATGAAGATCAGGAGGGATATGATATTATAGATGGTCAAGAGTATGCTAATATATATGTGTCTTATACAATGAAACAAAAGTCTAGGTATATAGAAACCAAAGAATTTATATTGAGAAAAGACGAAGAGGGTAAGTGGAAGATCCTTGGTTGGGGTCCCTATAAAGAAGATTAAAGAAGAGGATGGAGTAACACAATGAACAAGAAAGGTTTGATTTTGGCTATTGAGACTTCTTGCGATGAGACAGCGGCAGCAGTTGTTAGAAATGGAAGAGAGGTCTTATCTAATATTATATGGTCACAGATAGATATTCATAAAGATTATGGAGGAGTTGTACCGGAAATAGCCTCTAGAAATCATATAGATAAGATAAATCAAGTAATTAAGAAGGCTCTAGATAAAGCAGAGGTATCCCTAGAAGATATTGATGCAATTGCAGTAACATATGGCCCGGGGCTTGTTGGAGCACTTTTGGTAGGAGTTTCAGCTGCAAAGGCTATTAGCTTTGCCACCAAGAAGCCACTCATTGGTGTCCACCATATTGAAGGCCATGTTTCAGCAAATTTTATAGAACATTTGGATTTGGAGCCTCCATTTTTATGTCTAATAGTATCAGGAGGGCATACACATCTAGTTATAGTTAAGGGATATGGAGAGTATGAGATTATTGGGAGAACAAGAGATGATGCGGCTGGTGAGGCATTTGACAAGGTGGCAAGATCTATAGGACTAGGTTATCCAGGTGGTCCTAAGATTGATAAGCTTTCTAAAGAAGGTAATAAGAAAGCAATTGAATTCCCCAGGGCCAATATAGATGGCGCCCCTTATGATTTTAGTTTCAGTGGCGTAAAGTCTGCAGTTCTTAATTATCTAAATTCTTGTAAGATGAAGGAGATAGAAGTAAATACAGCTGATGTAGCGGCATCCTTTCAAGAAGCGGTTGTTGATGTCTTAGTTACAAAGACTATTGAGGCAGCAAAGGAATATAAGATGGACAAGCTTGCAATTGCTGGTGGAGTTGCGGCAAATTCCCAACTAAGAGAGGATATGGCCAAGGCATGTGAAGAAGAGGGAATAAAACTATACTACCCATCCCCAATCTATTGTACAGATAATGCAGCTATGATAGGAGTCGCTGGCTATTATGAATATATAAAAGGGCGGACAAGTGGTTATGATCTTAATGCCATACCTAATCTTGAGATAGGACAGCGGTAAGAGGAAAAAATAATGAGGACTAGTTAGGAGGTGTGGGACGGATGAAGGATAAAATAACAGCAATATTATTGGCAGCAGGCATGGGAAAAAGAATGAATGCGGGAATTGCTAAGCAGTTTATGGAATTAAAAAATAAACCTGTACTATATTATTCATTAAAAGCTTTTGAGGAAAGTTCTGTAGATGAAATAATTCTTGTAACTGGGAAGGGGCAGAAGGA
>CAYOAJ010000112.1:0-691 GCA_964401895.1 uncultured Herbinix sp. | reverse complement strand
GGAGTATTGCCAGGACCAGATTATAGGTAAGTATAATATAAAGAAAGTTTCACAACTTATAGAGGGTGGAGCTGAAAGGTATGATTCAGTTTATAATGGATTAAAAAAAGCTGAAAATAGCACTTATGTTTTGATTCATGATGGGGCTAGACCCTTTTTATCTGTTCCTATGATAGAGTCTTGTATAGAAGCTGTAAAAAAAGATAAGGCTTGTATCTTGGGAACTCCAGTTAAAGAAACTATTAAATGTACTGATAAAGAAGGTTATATTATAGAAACACCAGACCGAAAAACTCTTTGGTCTGCCCAAACTCCTCAAGGATTTGATTACCAATTGATTCTGCAAGCCTATAATTTGTTATATAAAGACCATAATGATGCCCGTATGGCAATCACAGATGATGCCATGGTATATGAAAAATATATAGGCAACCCAGTTAAGGTGATTATGGGTGACTATAATAATATTAAACTTACAACAAAAGAGGATTATTTTAGTGCACAATCAATAGCAAACGAGTTATGGAAGTAAAATAGTCATTTTTTTCTTTTTTAAGGCTATTTATAGGTATTGTTTTTGCCTGTCTATAATAAAAAGAAAAACTATATAAAAACTCTTGACACAAAATATTTTGGATGATATACTAGCTAAGCAACCTTTGGAGAGGTGTCCGAGTGGCTGTAAGGAGCT
>CAYOAJ010000111.1:0-6561 GCA_964401895.1 uncultured Herbinix sp. | reverse complement strand
AAGAGGACCCCATGTTTCATTTTCTAACTGTTCTCTACCATATCATTTAAGTGGTACTATTTCTGATGTAAATGATTTGTTAATGATGGACCAGGAGTCCTTTTTAGAAAGATACAATATAGATGCAAGAGTTAATAGTGAAGTAATCTCAATCAATAGACAAGATAAAACTCTTACCATAAGAAGTACAGACAGGGAAGAGGAGTATACAGAAAGTTACGATAAGTTAATCTTATCACCTGGAGCAAATCCTATTTTACCCAACTTGCCAGGTATAGATAAGGTGAATGTCTTCACTGTTAGAAATGTTGTTGATATTGATAAGCTTAACAAATTTGTACAAGGGATGAAGAGCAAAGACATAGTAGTTATAGGTGGTGGCTTCATTGGAGTTGAAGTGGCTGAGAATCTAAGAATTGCTGGCTACAATGTATCACTTGTTGAAGCGACTGAGCAGATACTAAGACCCTATGATTATGATATGGTACAAATATTTCATAAAGAACTGATGGATCATAATGTGAATCTAATAGTAGGGGATAGGGTAGAAAGATTTGAAGAAGACAAGGTAATTCTAGCTTCAGGGAAAAGTATAGATGCAAAGGCTGTAGTAATGGCAATTGGTGTATCTCCCGAGACCAGCCTTGCTAAAGAAGCCGGTCTTGAGATAGGAGAGACAGGGGCAATTAAGGTTGATAAAAATTATCTGACCAATGACCCGGATATATATGCAATTGGTGATGCAATTGAAGTATATAATCCCTTAACTCATAGAATGACTAAGGTTTCCTTAGCAGGACCTGCCCAAAAGCAAGCAAGAGCAGTAGCGGACCATATTAATAATAAAAGCACAAGTAATAGAGGTTATATAGGCTCTTCAGCAATTAAGGTATTTGATTATAATGGAGCATCAACAGGATTAAATGAGTCTACAATTAAACATCTTAATATGAATATTAACTATGATATTGTCCGTTTAATCTTATCTGACAAGGTAGGTATTATGCCGGATGCCTCACCTATGCATTTTAAATTACTTTTTGAAGTGCCTACAGGAAGAGTCTTAGGAGCTCAGGCAATTGGCAAAGGCGATGTTACAAAGCGTATTGATATAATTGCTACAGTAATTAAGTATGATGGAACTTTAGAGGATTTAAAGGACCTAGAATTCTCCTATGCTCCACCTTTCACAACTGCAAAGGATATTGTCAATTATGCTGGCTATGTAGGGAGCAACTTATTAGATGGTGATTTTAAGCAGGTAAATGTTGATAAGGTAAGAGAGCTCGTTGAAGAAAAAGCTATTATAATAGATGTTAGAGAAGAATCTGAATTTAAGGAAGGCCATATAGTAGGAGCCCTTAATATTCCTTTAGGTCAGCTTAGGGAAAGAAGTGATGAGATTCCCAAAGATAAACCAGTATATCTACATTGTAGAAGTGGTCAACGTAGTTATAATGGAGTTAAGATGCTGCAGAATATGGGCTATAACAATGTATATAATATAACGGGTAGTTTTTTAGGACTTTCACTTTATGAGTATTATAATGACCAGGTAAATGGAGGAGAAAGAATTGTAACAGAATATAACTTTGACTAATAGATGGTTATATATAGTAAATGGTATAATGGACTTGCTTTATCTATAAAATGTGATATAATGCATTAAAAGGAAAACTGAATAACTGATATATCTTCAGGGCAGGGTGAAATTCCCGACCGGCGGTAAAGCCCGCAAGCTTTTTTTAAGAGTTGATCTGGTTAGATGCCAGAGCCGACAGTAAAGTCTGGATGGAAGAAGATGGATTACTTTTGCTGTGTTTTTTCACTGCTAAAATCTACTGACCCCTGGTATATATCAGGGGTTAATTTTTTCCTTAAATAATAATAAAAAGGAGAATATGTCATGGAAAAACAAACAAGAATTAGCAAAAGAGGAAAAGTTTCTACTTATTATCTAGTAAAGGTATCTATTTTGGTGGCCTTGGCCTATCTATTATCTTTTGTAAGAATACCTTTGCCAATATTTCCAGAATACCTAAAACTAGATATTGCTGAACTTCCAGCCTTAATAGGTGGTTTTGCACTTGGACCTGTAGCTGGAGTAGCTGTTGTATTTATTAGAAATCTAATAGAGGCTATGACCAAGTCTACTACAGGTGGGATTGGAAATATTTCTAATTTCATTGTAGGAGGAGCTTTTGTTTTTGTATCAAGTATGATTTATCACCGGAAGAAAAGCAAGAAAACAGCTGTTCTTGGACTGATATCTGGAACTTTAATTATGAGTGTAATAGCTATATTCTCAAACAAGTATCTAATATTCCCCCTATATGGGCTACCGGTAGATTGGGGAGTTTTGCTTACATTTATCCTACCATTTAACCTACTTAAGGGTGGAATAAATAGTTTAATAGCTCTACTTTTGTATAAAAAAATATCAGGATTATTAAAGAGAGAGCAGATATTGTAAAATCACATTAAATAGTTTATAATAAGATAAAAATTGTTATAAGAGAGGAAAATTCCCATGTTTAAATTACTAAGACGTTTTAAATGGGCAGAATGGGTACAAGTGGTTTTAGCAATTGCCTTTATAGCATTTCAAGTCTGGCTTGATCTGAAAATCCCAGATTATATGGCTGAAGTAACAAGGTTAGTACAGACTCCCGGAAGTGAGATGAGGGATATCTGGATAGCTGGTGGATACATGCTACTATGTGCTTTTGGTAGCCTTTTAGCTGCCTTTGTTGTAGGCTTTTTTGCAGCTAGATTGGCTGCTGTATTATCATATAGATTAAGAACAGATTTATATGATAAGGTTCAATCATTTTCCATGGAAGAAATAGGACATTTTTCAATTCCTAGTTTAATAACTAGGTCAACTAACGATATAAGTCATGTGCAGATGATAATAGCAATGGGATTTCAAGTTGTAATAAAAGCGCCTATAATGGCTACATGGGCTATTATAAAGATATGGGGTAAGAGCTGGCAGTGGTCACTAGCTACTGGAATAGCAGTCTTGTCTATGTCAATTATAGTTGTAGTTTTAATTGTTTTTGCCTTACCTAAATTTAAGATTATTCAAAAACTAATAGACGATCTAAATAGAATTACTAGGGAAAACCTTGTAGGTGTTCGTGTAGTTAGGGCATATAATGCAGAAGATTATCAAAATCAAAAGTTTGAGTCTGCCAACGAAGAATTAACAAAAACCAATCTTTTTACCAGTAGGCTAATGTCCATTATGATGCCTAGTATGCAATTAATTATGAATGGCCTATCCCTGTCAATATATTGGATAGGTGCCTATCTTATAAATGGGGCTAGTATGGGAGACAAGCTAGGATTTTTTACAGATATGATTGTATATTCATCCTATGCTATTCAAGTTGTAATGTCATTTATGATGATGATTATGATATTTGTAATATTTCCAAGGGTAGCAGTGTCAATAAGGCGTATTAATGAAGTTTTAGATAAAGAGCCTAAGCTTATAGATGGAGACCTAAGGCAAACCCCTAAGTCTAGGGGTCAAGTAGAGTTTAAGAATGTTAGCTTTAAATATCCAGGAGCAAAAGAATATGTTCTAAGAGATGTTTCTTTTAAGGCAGAGCCTGGAGAAAGAGTAGCATTTATCGGGTCAACAGGAAGTGGTAAAAGCACAATAGTTAATTTAATTCCAAGATTTTATGATGTAAGTGAAGGGGAACTTCTGATTAATGGAGAAAATATTAAAAATTATAGGCAAAAAGATTTGCATAATATGATAGCCTATGTTCCACAAAAGGCAGTGATTTTCTCTGGTACGATAAAGTCTAATATAGATTTTGGTGAGAGGGATGGAGAAGAGGCAACTATTGAAGAAATAAAAACAGCTGCAGAAATTGCCCAGGCCAAGGAATTTATAGAAGATATGGAAGATACTTATGATGCATCTGTTGCCCAAGGTGGAACTGATCTATCAGGGGGACAAAAGCAAAGACTGGCAATAGCTAGGGCCATAAATAGACAAGCAGAAATAATGATTTTCGATGACTCTTTCTCAGCTTTAGATTATAAAACTGATAAAAAGCTAAGAGACAATTTGGACAAGCAAGAGAGTCGTGCAACAACATTTATAGTGGCACAGAGAATTGCTACCATTAGAAATGCGGATAAGATAATAGTTCTTGATGAAGGTAATGTTGTGGGTATGGGTAGCCATGATGAACTAATGAAAGATTGTAGGGTTTATCAAGAGATAGCTTATTCCCAATTCTCAAAGGAGGAAATCAGTTAAGATGAATAGGCATGGATCAAATCAGACTGTTGTAGATAAAGATATAAAATATAGCTTTGAAGAAGCCTGGGGTAAATTGATTTCCTATACAAAACCATTTTATCCTGCTATTATAATTGCACTTTTATCTGCTATGGGGGGGGCTATATTTACTATATTGGGTCCCGATAGACTAAGTGCACTAACAGATACTATTACAGAAGGCTTTATGACAGGAATAGATATGAAAGCCGTAAGTAAGATAGCCCTTACCTTAGGAGGGTTTTACGGTATTAGTGTATTATTATATTTTATTCAAGGTTTTATTATGGTTACAGTAACACAGAAGATGTCTAAAAGCATGAGAGATGACATATCAGGCAAAATTAATAGATTGCCCTTAAAATATTTTGATTCTGTAAGTCATGGTGATATTTTATCCCGTGTAACTAATGATGTAGATGCTATAGCTAATACTTTAAATCAATCTGTGGCAAGTTTAGTATCATCAGTTACTTTATTCTTAGGATCCTTATTTATGATGTTTAAAACAAACTGGATAATGGCCCTGGTAGGAATCCTTTCCACAATTGTTGGTTTTATGTTTATGGCATTTATTATGTCTAAATCACAAAAATATTTTACCCAACAACAAGAGTATTTAGGAAAGATAAATGGTCATATTGAAGAGGTCTACACTGGCCATAGTGTTGTAAAGGTTTATAATGCAGAAAAAAGACTAAGGAAAGACTTCCAGAGAATTAATAAAGACCTTTATAATAGTGGATGGAAATCTCAGTTTATATCAGGATTAATGATGCCTTTAATGAACTTCATTGGCAATTTTGGTTATGTAACAGTCTCAATTACAGGGGCAGTCTTAACGATGAATGGCAAGATTTCCTTTGGGGTAATAGTTGCTTTTATGGTATACATAAGACTATTTACCCAACCTCTAAGTCAAATGGCACAAGCAGCTACAAATCTACAATTAGCTGGAGCAGCTAGTTACCGTGTATTTAGCTTCTTAGGGGAAGAGGAGCTTGAAGATGAGTCTAGTAAAGATACATTTTTGGAAGATACAGAGGGTAATATTGAATTTAAGAATGTTGAATTCGGCTATGAAGAAGGTAAAAAGATCATTAAGAATTTTTCGGCATCTGTAAAGTCAGGGCAGAAAATCGCAATAGTAGGACCTACTGGAGCAGGAAAAACTACAATGGTTAATTTGCTAATGAGGTTTTATGAGATAGATGATGGAGAAATTACAATAGACAAGATTCCAATCTCCAAGCTAACTAGGGACAATGTCCGTGATCTGTTTTGCATGGTTCTACAAGACACTTGGATATTCCATGGTACAATAAAAGAGAATATTATATACAGTGAAGATAATGTTTCAGATGAGCAAGTGGTTAAAGTATGCAAGGCTGTAGGTTTAGACCATTTTATAAATACATTGCCAGATGGTTATGATACTATATTAGATGAGAATGCCAGTATATCAGAGGGGCAGAAGCAGTTGATAACCATTGCTAGGGCAATGATTAAAAATGCACCAATGTTAATCCTTGATGAGGCAACAAGTTCTGTTGATACAAGAACGGAGATCTTAATCCAAAATGCTATGGATAAGCTAATGGAGGGTAGGACATCTTTCATTATTGCCCATAGGTTATCTACCATAAAGAATGCCGACCTTATACTGGTAATGGATAAGGGAGATATAGTGGAAAGCGGAAGCCATGATGAACTACTATCTAAAAATGGTTTTTATGCAGAACTCTACAATAGTCAGTTTGAACAGGGAGCGTAAAAGAACTAATTAACATATAAATTAAAGAAGGGAAGGTTTAAGATGAAAAAGATTTTATTTTACGGAATGACTGGGGAAAAGATGTGTTTTCAACATGTTTTAATGAATGCATTAGAACTTCATGATGCAGGGTTAGAGGTAAAGATAATATTTGAAGGAGCATCTGTTAAATTAATTTCACAGTTCGAAGATGAAGGCAATCCCCTTTATAACAAGGCTAAAGATGCTAAGTTAATAGCTGGAATATGTCTGGCATGTTCAAAAGTTCTTGGAGTATATGAAGCTAACCTAAAAACTGATTTACCTATGTTAGATGATATGTCAGGTCACGCAGGAATGAAGAAGTATATAGAAGATGGATATGATGTAGTAAGTATGTAATGTAGAAAAGGACTTGTAGCAAGTTGGCTTGCGACAAGTCCTTTTTTGGTGCGCCCAGCATGGGCGCAATCTAACGGGTGAAAGTCCCGAAACCGCTCGG
>CAYOAJ010000110.1:0-6704 GCA_964401895.1 uncultured Herbinix sp. | reverse complement strand
GCCTTTTCTATTCTGCTGTCAAGTTTGTGACCGGTGGTTCCTTCTATACAATGCTCTATAGGAAGGTTTTTTCCTTCGGTTGTCTCTAGGTAGTCTTCCCCATGGGTGTCATATGTGACAAAAATCTCATGGTAATCACCCTTATTAATAAGATGAGTTACCTTGTCAACCGTATTAGCACATTCTTTATTGCTAAGAGGACCTGTAATAAAATCATTTTGCATATCTACAACAACTAAAATTTTCTTGCTCATATAATACCTCCATTTTTATTTTTTATATGTGTAAAGGTTAGACATCTTGTTTCCTTTTATTGACTTCCCCTTATCGCCAGTTTTAACGACTTTATCTTTAATTTTATCTCTAAAGTTCTTTTTGTAAAGAGTTCTGCCAAGTATGATTTCGTAAACTATTTGCAGGTCTGGTAATGTAAATGTTTCTCCCATAAGGTTGAAGACTACATCTTTGTATTCAGCCTTGTTTCTAATTCTTGTAATGCCATCAAGAATAATAAGATTATGATCAAATGCTAGTTTTTCTTCGCTATAAAGCTCAGGTACAGCGTTTTCATATGTTATCATACCGCTTTCAAATGTCTTATTTTTTAAAAGATATTTAATTGTGACATCTTTTTCTTCGTTAGTAAGAAGAAGGCTGTTGTCATCCATACTTATATTGAACCATGCTGCATCATCAGCGTCATCTCCTGCTACTACTTCTGTCATTGGTATAAGAGCTATATATGCAATGCTAATAACTCTCATACGAGGATCTCGCTTTGGCTGAGTGTAAGTATAAAGTTGCTCTAGATAAATGTCTTCAAGTCCAGTTTCTTCTTTAAGTTCTCTGTTTGCTGCAATATATGCCGATTCGTCCATTCCGACAAAACCTCCAGGTAATGCCCAACAGTTCATATAAGGATGATTTCCTCTTTTGATTAGTAAAAGTTTCAGATTATTAAGTTCTGGGTCTACAGTAAAGAGCAGGATGTCTACCGCTACGCTGGGTCTTTCATAATCTCCAGGCCTATATTGGTCAAGAAACTCCTTTTCTGTTAGACCTTTTTTATCTTTAATCTTATTGCTCATAAAGCACCTCCTTCTATTATATTATAGTTTAGTAGTAAGTTACTACTTTGTTATCTAATTAAAGTATAGTAGCCATTTACTACTTTGTCAAGAACTTTTTATGGGACAGGGGGTCAGGTCCCTTGTCCCATAATAGCAAAGTATGTAAAAGTGGGACGAGGGACCTGACCCCCTGTCCCATAACCCTATTGCAAGATGCCACATTTCTATGTATAATTTGTAAGGATACATATATACTTGGGACAGAGTGGCTTGTTCCAGAAGGGTGGACCAGATAATGGATAATAAAAAAAGAAAGCCGATACTACGGCTTTTAGATAATATAAGGGAAAATGATAAAACAATTTTCTTCTTATGCGGGATATACACAGTGGTTGCAGTAATTGAGCCACTTTTCCCTATTGCTTTACCAAAGATCTTGATTGACTATATAACAGGGATATCTCCTGATATATGGGGAGTGGTTAGGATAGTAACAATCTTTTTCTTAGGCTATGGACTATTTGGCTTTTTGCAAAAACTACTTCAAAATGTTTCGTACCCTAGGATGTTTAGGCTTAGGATGGGTTATCTTAGTGAGATGGCAAGTAAGTTTCTTGCCATGGAATATAAGTATATGGAATCAGCAGATTTTTTTGATGAACGTGAGATGGCTTTTCAGTCTGCAAATAGCAATAATAACGGAGTAGAAGGCATTTATCATAAGCTCTTTGAGTTATCACAACTTATTTTAACTGTTCTTGTCCTTTCGGTCTTTATTGGTTTGGCAAGTCCATTTATATTAATTGCTATCATAGTCAATATTGTTGCAAGTTCATTGGTAGCTATAGGGATAAATAAATATGAATATAAGAGTAAGGAAAAGCTTTCAAAACATAGCCGTAGGGTAAATTACTATGGGAGGACTGCCAAAGATTTTTCATACGGTAAGGATGTAAGACTTTATGACCTAAAGGAGCGGATTCTAGATAATTTTAATAGAGAGATTAAAGGCTATATAGATGTATTTAAGCTTATTAAGAACAGAGAATATGCTTTTGGGTTCATATCCCTTTTCACACTTTTGATTTCAGACATTTGTACATATGGAATATTAACATACTTAGTATTTAAGGGAATGCCTATTAGTGACTTTTCCATGTATATAATTGCCACTAATTCTTTGTCTAATAGTATGAGAAATTTATCAGAGCATATAACATTTATCATGAGAGAGCATATGTATGTTGAAGACCTTTTTAAGTTTCTAGATGAAGACCTTAATGAAGAAGAGGGTGGGGAATTAGCAATTCCTAAAGACATTCCTCTTGATATAGAGTTTGAAAATGTAACATTTAAATATCCTGGAACAGACAACAACATATTTGAAGATTTTTCTTTGAAAATACCTGCTGGGCAAAAGCTTGCCCTAGTAGGAATCAATGGAGCAGGTAAGACAACATTTGTAAAGCTTTTAACAGGGTTGTTTTCACCTGATTCAGGAAGGATTCTTATAAATGGCCGGGATATTAGAGAATTTAAAAAGATAGAATTATATAAAATGTTTGCAGCTGTTTTTCAAGATGTAAATGTTTACGCTTACACCATTGCTGAAAATATTGCATGTAGTCTAGAGAATATTGATTATGATAAGGTGGACAAAGCCTTAAAGCAAGTAGGCCTTTGCGACAAAGTGCAGTCACTTGACAAGGGTGTAAACACTATGATGCTTAAGGTAATTGATGAAGATGGAGCAATCTTTTCAGGTGGTGAAAGCCAGAAGCTAGCTATTGCTAGGGCTTTATATAAGGGTGGCAACTGCGTAATTATGGATGAACCAACAGCGGCACTAGATGCCTTAGCTGAGCAGGAGATATACGAGGAGTTTAATGAACTTACCCAGGGTAAGACATCAATCTACATCTCCCATAGACTAGCATCAACCAAGTTTTGTGACAAAATTGCATTAATAGATGGCACAGGACTTAAAGAATATGGCAACCACGATGAATTAATGGAAAAGAGGGGAGAATATTATAAGATGTTTCTCACCCAGGGCAAATATTATCAGGAGGGTGGTGCTCTAGCATGAAAAATACATTAAAGATAAAAATGGTAATGAAACTTGTCTGGAGCATTAGTCCTTCCTATCTTATGATGCTTATATTTAACTCTGTTTTATTTTCAGGGCAGGTTATTTTAAATGTAATCCTGCCTAAGTTCCTAATTGATGAATTAACAGGGGACATGGTTGTAAGTAGGCTTATATTCTGGGTCGGAGCCATTGTTGTAAACAACTTAATATTTAACTTTCTAAAAAGGACTATAAAGAGAGCTTTAGATATAAAAGAAAGAGAAGTTTTGCTCCAAATAGAAAGAGCATTTGCAGAAAAGATTATGTCAGTGGAGTACTGGCATCTTGAAGATCCATATTATCTTGATTTAAAGGAGAAGGCAACCTTTGCCATGGAAAACCAAGGTGCAGCAGCAAACTTGATTGGTAATTCAGTTAATTTCTTTAATCATTTATTAACTGTTATTGGACTTGTTGCTATAATGATGCAGCTTTCCTGGATTCTTGTTGTGTCTTTGTTAGCAACTGTGTTAATAATGTTAATACTTCAAGCCGTTAATATGAGTCATCAGCAGAAGTTTTTCTCGGAAATACTTCCTGTAAATCGTAAGTACGGATATTATCTAGGAACAGTATATGACAAGTCATATCATAAGGACTTTCGCTTATTTAATATGAATAAGATGGTTGTAGATACTATAGATTCTTATAATAAGAAAACTGGTGATTGGTTTTGTAAATTTTACAATAGATTAGGCTTATTCTTGGGTTTGTTTCAAGTAATAATGATATTTCAAACGGTTTTTGCCTATGGTTTTGTTGGAGCCCAGGCCCTGGATGGAAGTATTAGTATTGGAGATCTTACTATGTATGTATCTTCAGCCATTAATTTTTCATCTTCAATAGTTAACCTTGGATTCGCCCTTATTACTATCTTTCAGATGTTGGCATATTTAGACCCATTTGTAGAATTTATGTCTATACCAGATGAAGCTAAGCAGGGGGGAACTGAGCCTATAGAGGAAATTATGTCAATACGTTTTGAAAATGTTACATTTTCCTATCCTAAGACTGATAAAAAAGTTCTTGACAACATTTCATTTGAAATAAATCAAGGAGAAAAGGTTTCTATAGTCGGTCTAAATGGTGCAGGTAAAAGTACAGTAGTAAAGCTTATATGCAGACTATATCATCCAGATTCAGGTACTATATATATTAATGACAAGGACATATTTGATTATGAACATAAATCCTATCTTGCCTGTATAGCAGCGGTTTTTCAGGATTATAAATTATTCAACTTTTCTATACAGGAGAATATTACTTGTAAGCCCCTTGGTATAGACAGGGATAAGGTAGAGAAGATTCTTGATGAAGTTGAAATGACAGATAAGATAAAGTCCCTGCCAAATGGCATAGATAGCTTATTTGGTAAGGAATACGATTCAGAAGGGGTAGAATTCTCAGGAGGACAATCCCAAAAGATTGCCATAGCAAGGGCCCTTTATAAAGATGCCTCCTTGCTAATCCTAGATGAGCCAACCTCTGCCCTGGATCCCATTGCAGAGGCAGAAATCTATGAGAATTTCAACAATATGGTTGAAGATAAAACCGCCATATACATATCCCATAGAATGTCATCGTCAGTATTCTGCGATAGGATACTAGTAATCAACAAAGGTGTTATAGAAGCCTACGACAGCCACAAAAACCTTATGAAAAACACAGAAGGCCTCTACTACAAACTCTTCAATTCCCAGGCTGCAAACTACAACTTGGGATAGGGTGGGACCCGTCCCTATGTCCCAATATCAAAAAACCAAATAAAAGAAAGAAGGATTAGGACAGGTTCTATAATGCATTATTTAAGGCTTTATATAAAAAAATAGAGGTAACCTTTACGCTAACAAATTCGTTTGGAGGTACATATATATGAGAATTGGTATTATTTGTGCAGTAGAAAGAGAATTATTACCTTATTTGCAGAATTTTGATTTTGAGACGAAAGAGGTAAAAGCAAAGTTACACTTCCATATTGGAAAGTATAGCAATAAAGAAATAGTAGCAGTATATAGTGGGGTGTGTAAGGTGAATGCAGCAATTGCTACTCAAATTTTGATAGATACATATAAGGTAGATATTGTAGTCGTATCTGGAGTGGCAGGGGCTCTTGATAAAAAATTTAAGATATTTGATACGGTGATATCCAATGAGGTAGCCTACCATGATGTTGCAAGGGGGATTTTGACTGAGTACCATCCTTGGATGGAAAGTATCTATTTTAAGGCAGATGCTCACTTACTAGAAAGTTGTAAAAGCCTTATAGAAGAAGGTAGGTTTTTTAATAGAGTATGCTTCGGCAAAATTGTAACAGGTGAAAAGTTTATTACGGATGAAGGTAGAAATGAAATTATAGAATCATTTTCACCGCAGTGCGTGGATATGGAGACTGCGGCAGTGGCACATGTTTGTTATGTCTTTGATACACCTTATGTTGCAATAAGGACTATGTCAGATGATGAAAATCAAAGAGGAGAAGAAGTATTTGATAGTAATTGCAAAAGAGCAGCACATTACTCCTTTTTAGTAGTAAAAGAATTAATAAAGTATATTTAAATAGTTGTTCTTAAAATAAATTAGTATGTTTACGAAAACAGATAAAAATAAAGGAGTGTAAAGTGACAATAGGTGAAATTAAATCGACTTATATTCAAGCAATAGAATATCAGATGAAATGCCAGTTCCGATTTTTAATGTTGTAAATTTGGGAAAGGAAACTACGAAAGAAGTAAGAGGTCTTTTTAGAAAGGAAATGATATCATGGATTATCCATTAATGGAAACACCTTTTACATTAGTACATGCTTACGAAATGAACAAAAAGCAAGCTAAACAGTACTTTGATTGGTTTATGCAAATAAAAGAGGATAGAATAACTTAATTAGAGACTTATGCAAGGCAAGAAAAAGGAGATCTAATCCTGGATAAATCACCAGAGTCACTGGTTCCCCTATGGGAATGGTTTCAAGAACATATAGAATGGGAAGATAAAAGTGAAGAAGACTTAAGGCAGGAGATGATTGGCAGACCAGAATGGATGCGTCCAAATATATTAGCTAATACTAAAAAGATGACAATCCTAACTCTTGCATTAGCCATGGATATATCAATATACTTTGGTGAAGCCTTAATACACAATCATTCTAGTATCTATTGGGGGCGTAAGTCAACACCTAAGAAGTTAGATGGCATTAATAGACCAATACTTTTGGGTTTTAAAGGAGATATTTGCGTGTTTCCCTATACATTAATTAATGTAATTATTAGAAAAGATTCTGAGGAGAAGAATTTAAATCGTTTATATAATCTGTATAATATTTGGTGTAAAAATGTATAATTTGGGACATAGGGACAGGTCCCTTGTCCCAGAAAGGAAAAGTATGTAAAAGTGGGACGAGGGACCTGTCCCTATGTCCCACTCTGCGTGGCAAGAAAAAGAAAAAGTCCCAAAAGTTTTGCTTTACAAAAATAAAATTCTATGTTAAAGTATTTAAAACAATAATA
>CAYOAJ010000109.1:0-6908 GCA_964401895.1 uncultured Herbinix sp. | reverse complement strand
CTCTCAAATGTTTCTTCCAAATCAAACTTATCCTTTAACTCTAGTACAATTTTTGCAGCTGTCTTTTTCCCAACACCTGGAGCCTTTGTTAAAGTCTTAGTGTCTTCAGCAAGGATTGCAAAGCGAATCTCATCTGGACTAATTGCAGACAACATTCCTAAAGCACTCTTTGGCCCAATTCCACTCACTGTAATTAGCATCTTGAACATATCCAGTTCATCCCTATCCAAAAAACCAAAAAGGTTAATAGCATCCTCTCTTACATTCATATATGTATAGAACTTAACCAATGTCCCCTTTGGTGGAAGTTCCATTATTGCGGACTTTGTTATAGATATGTTGTAACCAACTCCAGCTAGCTCAACTATCACATTATCTTCTTCTACTTCTACTAGTTCTCCCTTTATATATCCTATCATAATAGTCTCCATTTCTTAGTCATCAAGTTTTTCAAACCTACCCCTAGATTCATTAAGCCTGCCTTCTTTAACATAATACAAGACCTCATATGCTGTTATACCAAGGGCTTCTGATATTTGCAAGGCATTGCTATTAGGGTATTCCTTTAAATATGCTTCTATATCATCAAAAACATCACTATCCTTGTCCTTACAATCAATACAAGCATAAGCTTTAAGCCTTGATTTAAAGACCTTTCTACAGTGTTTACATACATTAGTATACATTAGATACCTCCTACATTAATGGTGCAAATAAGTTCAATACCATCTGATAAGCCTTCTTCAATACCGGCCTTTTCTTCCACTCTTCATAAGTTATCTCTTTACATTGCTTAAGAGTCTCATTAAGATCATCATGTATTGCTCCTATAACCTCTTCATTGCACATCCATACGGCACATTCATAATGAAGATGGAAACTGCGATAATCCATATTTACCGTTCCTACAATTCCATTATCCTCTGCTACTATAGTTTTCGCATGAATGAAACCAGGTAAGTATTCAAAAATTCTTACCCCGCCCCTTAATAGGGGACCATAATTATATTCCGTTAGGATCTTAACATTCTTTTTGTCTGGTATATAAGGGGTTATAATTCTAACATCAACACCACTAGCTGCAGCATTAGTTAGAGCCTCCCTCATATCGTCTTCTATTATAAGATAAGGTGTGGTTATATACAATTTCTTCTTAGCATAATAGATGATCTGCTTATACATACTCTCCATAGGATTTCTTGGATTGTTGGCTGGGCCATCAGCTATTACTTGGCAGAAGACATCATTTTCTTCAAATTCTTTAGTTGGCCTATATAGATCGTAATCCACTGTTCCAATACCAGAGCAAACTTCCCACATCTGAAGAAATGTTACGGTAAGGCCCCATACCCCATCTCCTTCAACCCTTACGGCATTGTCCTTCCACACTCCAAATCTTTCTACAATATTAACATATTCATCTGCAAGGTTCATACCACCAGTAAAACCAACATTGCCATCTACAACAATAATCTTCTGATGGGATCGATAATTCATAAACAGCTTATCAGTATACTTATGAATTGGATTAAAGACTCTTACTTCAAAGCCTTCCACTTCCAAAGACCTTTTGAAATTACTAGGAGTTCTTAACATGGCTCCAAAGTCATCATACATAAAGAGAACACGAACCCCTTCATCTATCTTCTTTAATAGCAATTCATGTAATCTGTCCCATAAGGCCCCTTCACCTACTATAAAGAAATTAATTAATATAAAACTCTCAGCCCTCTCCATCTCTTGGCATATAGCTTCAAAAACATCCTCCCCCATTGGGTAGTAGTCTATCTTGTTATTTTTATATAAGGGGAAATGATTACTTTCTAAGTATTTAGCCATCCTGCTTTTAGTGGGGTACATTTTTGTAAATAAGTCTACATTTTCAGGATTATATTCCAGAAAGCCATATCCACGCTCTAATTTATTTAAGATTCTTTTCTCTAACTTTTTCCCTCTCCGGTTTCCCCATAAAAGAAACATTATATGGCCTGTTACAGGAAAAATAGCTATAATACATATCCAGCTGATCTTATAGGAGTTGTTACGGTCATCGTTAACCAGTAATATAATTATTAAAACCCCTAGAATCTGAATAAAGGTATATATATAGAGAGAATATCCCCTTAAAAAGTTAGCTAGGTTGATAATTAATACAAATTGAATTATTAGTAGTATGGCAACCAAAGCTGCCCGTAAGAAGCCACTTGCATAGTTTTTAACCCTGCCTGTTATATTCTCTTTTATATTATTGCTCATATTATATACCCCTTCCTATCCCTATCTAAAATGCTTTTTATTGGATAGTTTATATGGTAAAATAGCTTTAACTTATAATCATTCTACCATATTGTTGCTTTTGTGAACACATTTTCTTGTAAATGGAGGAAGAAACCCATGTTAACTATAAAAAAAGCCGTAGATATTACATGCAACCACTCTTTAAATCGGGATTATGATACAGAGAGGATCTTGTATTTTGATATTGAAACTACAGGATTTTCCCCTAAAACCACTTATCTGTATATGATTGGTTGCATCTATTACAAAGATTCATCTTACCATCTAATCCAATGGTTTGCTGAAGATATTGAAGAAGAGGCCCAGCTAATATCTGCCTTTTTTGACTTCCTAGAAGATTATGACGTCTTAGTCCACTATAACGGCTTAGGATTTGATATACCTTATATTAATAAAAAGTGTTCTCACTTGACCTTAAATTATTCATTTAGAAATATTACTCATATTGATATCTACAAAGAGATTTCCCCATATAAGAAACTCTTCAGACTTAATAACTTTAAGCAAAAATCAATAGAAAAGTTTCTTGGTATTAATCGTGATGATACAGAAGATGGAGGCAGTCTTATTCCTATTTATCAAAGCTATATAGGTAAAAGAAGGATTGAAAAACTTAAAGGACTCAATATGCCAGAGGCCGAAGATAAATCATTATTAGAGTCTACAGAATTGCTGGATGTCCTATTACTTCATAATGAAGATGACTTAAAGGGACTTGTCATGATAAGTCCTATCCTAGCATATATTGATATCTTTAAGAAGCCAATATCAATTATTGGTTCTACTATAGAAGATAATAAGTTGCTGATTAATTTTCAACTTTCATCCTCAATTCCTGTAAGAATAAGCCTTGGAAATGACCTTCACCACTTCTCCGCCTTTGGCAAGGCAGCCAGTCTGTCTAGTAAAATATTTGAAGGGAAGATGAAATATTTCTACGATGATTATAAGGATTATTATTATTTACCAAGGGAGGATAAGGCTATACATAAAAGCATAGCCCTATATGTAGATAAGGACTTTAGGGAAAAAGCCAAGGCCTCCAATTGCTATACAAAAAAAGATGGAGTTTTTATACCTTTATATAAGGATATATTTACTCCAATCTTTAGGCGTAGCTATGAAGATAAAAAAATAGGCTTTATCGAATTAACTGAAGACTTTATTAGCAATAAGGACAAGCTATATACTTATACAAATCATCTCTTAGACCATATGTTAAGTATCTAGTCTTGCTTCTGGTCAAGGTCTTCTTCTTTAAATCTAAAGAAAAGAGTTAGAAGAAAAGCCAAAACAAAACTTAATATACAGGCAAATAAGAAGTGCCAAAAGCCTTCACCAAAGTATACTACCATAGATACTACGGATGGGGTTGCATAGGCAATTGCTCTGGCACTGGAACTACCAATTATTCCACCACCAACTGCCGCAGCAATACATCCTGCAAGCATAGGCCTTTTAAGAGGCACGTTCACTGTATATAATATAGGTTCTGTAACCCCAAACAAAGCCGTAATGGAACCTGATAATGCTCGAGACTTCAATTTCTTGCCTTTCGCAAGAATACTTACTGCTAGTGCTGCTCCTGCTTGAGCGAAAACCCCTGGACCTATCATTGGTAGTATTGTATCCATGCCATGCTGGTTTATATTTTCTATCATAACAGGAACAAAGCCCCATTGGATACCGAACACCACCATGAGTTGCCAGATTCCTCCGAATACAATTCCAGTAAATATTGGACTTAACTCATACAAATATCCATAGGCATTAGTAAGGGCTTCCCCCATTAAAGTACCTATAGGTCCAAAAAACAAGAAAGTTATGGGAATCACAAGCAAAAGTGTCAACATAGGTTTTAAGAATCCCTTTAATACAGTAGGTAAATATTTTTCTAAAGGTTTTTCTATATAGGATTGCATAAACACTGCCAAAATAATAGGTATAACGCTTGAAGGATAATTAACAGCTTTTATTTGAAGACCAAGGAAATCTAATCCTATACCCTGGGAAAATAGTTCTGTTATGCCTGGATATAAGAGGGCTGCAGCAATAAGTACTGATGTATAAGGTTCCGCATCTAATTTTTTAGCAGCTGAATATGCCAAAAATATAGGTAGGAAGTAAAAAAAGGCATCAGATATTGTATATATAAGAATATATACACCATCTGCTTGATCCACTATCCCAATACTGACTGCAAGCATTAGAAAACCCTTTATCAAGGAAGCTGCCATCATAATATTTATAATAGGTATAAATATTCCTGATATTATTTCTAATATTTTATTAAATATATTTGTCTTTTTCTTTTCAACTTGTCTTGTCATATATTTACCATTTTTCTATATGTCATTAATGCAAAAAATAAACCCGTAACTTAGAAATGTTACGGGTCATTCATTGTCTAATAATGTAGTCTTGCGACAAGCGCATACAATTAATCCTGTGGAATAATTTCCTTTTTGTTATAAGACCCACAAGCCTTACAAACTCTATGAGGAGCCATTAATTCACCACATTTGCTACAGTTAACTAAAGTTGGCGCTTTCATCTTCCAATTAGCTCTACGTTTATCTCTTCTTGATTTTGAAGATTTATTCTTAGGAGCAATAGCCATAGTTACACCTCCTTATAATTGTTAAAGATATCTTGGATTGCTGCCATTCTAGGATCATATACTGTAGTATCACAGTCACAGGTTTGTTTGTTAAGATTAATACCACAGCTTCTACATAAACCTTGGCATTCTTCGTCACATACTACTTTCATAGGAAACCTTACTATAATCTCATTATAAACTAATATATCCACATCCAAGTCATATCTTATTATATAACTTATCTCTTCTAGACTTTCTGTCTCTTCATCTTCAATGTCAGTTTCATTAAAATCCAACTCTTTGAAAATGTCGATATTCATAGGAAACTCAACATCCTCTAAACATCTATCGCAGAGAAGCTTCAGAGCAATGCTTAACTTACCCTCTAACAATACCTTTTTTTTGCCTATGTTAGTTATCTTAAGTTCTACAAGGTTTTTCTCAGCAAATTCATAGTTGACTCCCTGAAATTCGAATTTATCCATTTCTATTGGAACTTGAATCCGCTCCACCTTATCTTCCTTTGTCATTATCTCTGATAAAGATATTAGCATGATAATCACTCCAATGCTCTGCTAGTAATATAATTCAAAACATAATTACATCATCTTGTATTATAGCTATTGCATTTATACTTGTCAATCAAAACTTTTTATATCAAGCCAACAGTTTCTCTTGCAATTGCTAACTCTTCGTTAGTTGGTATTATACAAACCTTAACCTTAGAGTCTTCATCTGTTAACATCAGTTGCTGGCCTTTAGTTTTATTCTTCTCTAGATCAATGTTTACACCAAGGTATCCTAAATATTCGCAAACAAGCTCTCTTACCTTTGGATCATTTTCACCAATACCTGCTGTAAATGCAATAACATCTACACCATTCATAGCTGCAACATAGCCACCTATGTATTTAGCTACTGTATAAACGAATACTTCAAATGCACTTTTCGCCAATGCATTACCTTGATCCATAGCATCATTAAGATCTCTAAAGTCACTTGATACATCAGACATTCCCCATACACCAGATTCTTTATTCAGAATATACATTACTTCTTCTAGGGTTTTATCTTCTTTCTTGGATATAAACTCAATTATAGATGGGTCTATATTTCCAGACCTTGTACCCATTACAAGTCCAGCTAGTGGTGTAAAGCCCATGCTTGTATCCACAGACTCACCGTTAAGTACTGCTGAGATACTAGATCCATTACCAAGATGGCATACAACTATTTTAGAATCATTAATATCAAGTCCAGCAAATTCTGCTGCCTTCTTAGATACATAACTGTGGCTTGTCCCATGGAAGCCATATCTTCTTATCTTATACTTATCATAATACTCATGAGGCAGTCCATATAGATAGGCCTTCTCTGGCATTGTCTGATGGAAGGCTGTATCAAAGACAGCTACCATTGGTACTCCCTCCATTAAGCTAGCACATGCACGAATTCCAATAAGATTGGCTGGATTATGAAGAGGAGCAAGTTCATTACATTCTTCTATCGCTTCAACTACTTCATCTGTTATTACAACTGACTCGGCAAATTTTTCTCCCCCATGAACAACCCTATGGCCTACTGCACCAATCTCATCTAAGGAATCAATTATACCGTATTCCTTATCTGTAAGAACCTCAAGAACTAGCTTAACTGCTACTTCATGGTCTTTTATCTCTAATTCTTTCTTTATCTTTTCTCCACCTGCTGGAGTATATTGTATATCCCCCATTTCAAGTCCTATCCTATCACAAAGACCTACTGCAAGTGCTTCCTCTGTTTCAGAATCAATTAATTGATATTTTAAAGAGGAACTACCACAATTAATAACTAATACTTTCATTTAAATCCTCCATTCTATTTAAGATCCCAACCTTATCCTTATTTATTAGCCTGTACTGCTGTAATTGCCACTACTCCTACAATATCATCTGCACTACAACCTCTAGATAAATCATTTACTGGTTTTGCAATCCCTTGAGTAATTGGACCATATGCATCTGCCTTA
>CAYOAJ010000108.1:0-6938 GCA_964401895.1 uncultured Herbinix sp. | reverse complement strand
TTTAAAATCCTTTTCACCTAGCTATCTACAGGTATTAATGATATAATTTCTATTAGGTATATAATAAAAAGATATAAAATTATAAATAGGAGGTGCCTTATGGCTAGGATAATTGCCATAGCAAATCAAAAGGGTGGTGTAGGTAAGACAACAACAGCAATTAATTTATCCGCCTGTTTAGCTGAAAAGAACAGAAAAACACTTACAGTTGACATTGATCCACAAGGTAATACTACTAGTGGTCTTGGAATTAATAAAAACAAATTAGAGAATACTATGTATGAAATGTTCCTAGGTGAGTGTACTATTGAAGAATGTAGGATTATTAGCGACATTGACAATTTACATATACTACCCTCAAATGTTAATTTGTCAGGGGCTGAAATAGAGTTAATAGGAGTAGAAGATAGGGAATATATTTTAAAGAAACATATTGACCAGATTAGCGACGAGTATGATTTTATAATTATAGATTGTCCGCCTTCTCTAAACGTTCTTACTGTTAATGCATTAACTACAGCTAGTACAGTTTTAGTTCCTATACAATGCGAATTTTATGCTCTTGAAGGACTAACACAGTTGATGTACACAATAAATCTTGTTAAAGAACGACTAAATCCATCTCTAGAAATGGAGGGGGTTGTTTTCACCATGTATGATGCAAGAACCAACTTATCTTTGGAAGTTGTAGAAAATGTTAAGGTTAATTTAAATCAAAACATATATAAGACCATCATACCAAGAAATGTTCGTTTAGCAGAAGCTCCAAGTCATGGACTACCAATTAATTTATATGATCCTAAGTCATCAGGAGCAGAAGGATATAGACAACTAGCTATGGAAGTAATCGAAAATGATGAAGAAGAAAGATATAAAAAGAGTGAAGTGCAAGAGATAAAGTTTAGATAACAAAGGAGGATTACAATGGCAAGTAGAAAAGGTCTAGGTCGTGGCCTTGATATGATGATTCCTGAACGTATCCAGCCAGATAAAGAAAAAAATGAAAGAGATGTTTCACGTGAAACATTAATTAGTATTAGGGATATTGAGCCAAACAAATTTCAGCCAAGAAAGGCTTTTGATGAAGAAGCTCTTTCAGAATTGGCTGATTCTATAAAAGAATTTGGTGTTATTCAACCAATAATAGTACAAAATAAAGATAAATATTATGAGATAATTGCAGGAGAAAGAAGATGGAGAGCTGCAAAACTAGCTGGCCTAAAGAAAATTCCAGCTATTATTAAAGAATATACAACTCAAGAAGTCTTGGAAATTTCTTTAATAGAGAACATTCAAAGAGAAGATTTGAACTCTATAGAGGAGGCCCTCACATATCAAAGATTAATTAATGAGTTTGGTTTAACTCAAGAAGAAGTGGCTAAGCGAGTATCTAAAAGTAGGGTTACAATTACTAACTCTTTAAGGTTATTGAAACTTGATGAGAGAGTGCAAAAGATGTTAATTGATGATAAGATTTCAAGTGGTCATGCTCGTCCACTAATTTCAATTGATGATGGGGATAAGCAGTATCTTTTGGCCTGCAAAATTTTTGATGAAAAATTAAGTGTTCGAGATACTGAAAATTTAATTAAAAAGATTAATGAAAAAAAGCCAGAAGAGAAAAAGGATAAGGAAGTATCAAAAGAAGAATATGACCTTGTTTATAAAAACCTAGAAAATCAAATTTGTGAAATTCTTGGAACTAAAGTAAAAATACAACACAACAAGAACAATAAGGGGAAAATTCAGATTGAATACTACTCAATTGATGATTTAGAAAGAATTATGGATATGTTTAAAGTTATTACATAAACATAGGGAGGATATACAATGGATATTAGCCAAATAATAAACTTAATAGATGAATATAATGTATATATATTAATAGGAATGTTGATAACATTCTTAATATTGCTTATAATTGTGATTACTTTAGTAGTAAACCAGAAAAAATTAAAAAAGAAATATAATAAGTTTATGGAAGGGGCTAGTGGTAGGTCCCTGGAAGAAGAAATAATTAAAAACTTTGCTCAAATAAGTAGTTTAAAAGAAGATATTAATAAAATTAATAACAATATAGATAATATAGATGAAAATTTCCTATCGGTTTTTCAAAAGATAGGAGTAGTGAAGTATGATGCCTTCAAGGAAATGGGCGGAAGGTTAAGCTTTACTCTTGCCTTGTTAGATAAGAAGAATAATGGATTTATTATAAATTCTGTTCATGGTTCCAGAGATGGATGTTATACATATCTTAAAGAAATTATTAACGGAGAGTCCTTTCTTGAATTATCAAATGAAGAGAAAGAGGCCTTAGATATGGCCATAAATCAAAATAACTTTATGGTATAAGTCTCAGTTTATATAATATGTAATAACTTTAAAGGGTGATCAGTAATGAGGATTATTTCTATAGACTCAGTGGTGGGAAGCGAAATATTAGCTAAAGATATAGTTAATAGTAGGGGATCTGTCTTAATGCCAGCGGGTACAAAATTAAAAAAAGTTTACGTAGAAAGACTAAGGGATCTAGAAGTGGAATTTATATATATTGAGGATGAGATTTCACAAGGAATAAATCTTATGGAAAGTCTAGAGTTTCAGATAAAAGAAGAGTGCTTAGATACAGTTAAGAATATTTTATTAAAATACTCATATGATGATAACTCCAAGCAAGAGGAAATAAGAGGTTTAGCAAATAAAATTATTATTGATGTAATGGATGAACCAGAAGTGGTATACAACCTTTCCACTATAAGGAGTAGAAGTGACTCTATATACTCACACTCAATTAATGTATGTGCTATATCTGTAATTATTGCTCTAAGACTTAAGCTTTCACAAAAAAAGATTAAAGAGATTGCAATTGGTTGTTTATTGCATGACATAGGATTTACATTTATGTCAATGGACTATGGTGATCTTAATCTAGAAGCCGTTACAGAAAAACAAATGAAGGAAATAAAAAAACACGTTATCTACGGATACTCTGCAATAAAAAAGATGGATTGGCTATCTCCAACATCTAAAGATATAATGATGAAACATCATGAGAGGATAGATGGTACAGGTTTTCCCTTTCGTTTAAGAGACAAGGATATTGATATAGGAGTTAGGATAGCATCTGTGTGTGATCATTTTGATAATCTTGTCTATGGGAACTGTACAGAGAAGCTAAAAGTTCATCAAGCAATAGACTATATTGTTAGCCAAGCTGGATTTGAATTTGACTTTGATGTAGTTGATGTCTTTGTTGAATCAGTTGCAGCATATCCTATTGGTGAAATGGTTATCACTAATCAAAAAGAGATAGGAATTGTGTTACGACAAAACCCTAAGAGTCCAACAAGGCCAATAATAAGGATAATCAAAGATAAGGATGGTAATAAACCTTCGCAGCTGACAGAGAAAGATTTGATAAAGGAGCTAACCTTGTTTATAGAAGCTGCTATTTAATGTTCTCTTGCCAAAGGTATAAAAGTATGATATAAATATTATCACATCTCTTGTGAAGGATAAAAAAAAGTTATTAATTTATAGAAGTTTTAATAGATAGGCAGGTGGAATATGCATAGTTTTTTAAGAGCGATAGGATTTAGTAATATAGATAAAAGATCTGATTTAAATGAATTATTTGATAAAATAATAGAGAAAAGTGAAAATGTAAGAACCATAGAACATAATAATAGAAAGGTTCTTATATCCCATATAAGCAAGGAGTTTGCGGAAGGTTTAGGTATAGCCCTATATGGAGAACTTGATAAAAATAATGTTTTTCATTTAGAATATTATTATCCATATGCGGTTAGCTATCATTCAAGTGTTAAAGAGAAAATTCACTTTAATAAAAGGGTAGATACAGATGCATACACAGGTATGTGTGATGATTATAGACTTGGAGTATCTTTAGTTTTTTATCTACAAAATGTTTTGGACTATATGGAGAGTATTAATATTAGAAAAAATACTTCTCTTGCAGTAAGATTATCGGCTTTATCTAATGAAGGAAGGGTAATACTTCCTTTAGAAAAAACAGAAAGTCAAGTAAAAAATCTAAGTGCAGATAGAAACTATAGGAATAACCTAATTGCAGAAGCGAGAAAAGGTAACCAAGAGGCAATTGATAACCTTACATTTGACGATATCGATACTTACGCAATGGTAACAAGAAGGGCAAAGAAGGAAGACGTCTACTCTATTGTTGATACCTTCTTTATTCCGTTTGGATCAGAATCAGATAATTACACTATTATGGGGACAATTCTTAATTGTAGTATTGTTGAAAATTATATTACAAAGGAAGAAATATATGATATGGATATAATCTGTAATGACATTGTCTTAAGGGTATGTATTAATAAGGATGATCTATTAGGTGAGCCAGCAATAGGAAGAAGATTTAAAGGGAATATTTGGTTACAAGGAAATGTTGACTTTGAGTTTTAAATGTAGTAAAATGAAGTTCTTATTAATGTGCTTGTAGCTCAGCAGGATAGAGCGTCCGCCTCCTAAGCGGAAGGCCATGGGTTCGAATCCCTTCAGGCACGTTTGTAGAATTTTACAAAAAAGTACTGATTTAAATCAGTACTTTTTATATGTTCAAATAATCATCGTTTTTAAATAATTTATGGTTTTCCCTTCTTCTTAGATAATCTCGTCTTCTCTTTAATCTTGGTCGTTCTACAAAAACAAGATACAAACCAATAATAAGAACCAAAAATCCAACTATTAGGGCAAGAATAAGAGGCCTGTATTCACCATCTACTTCCTTATCCTTATCAGGAGTATCTGTAGGAGAAAATGAAGGTGTAGGTTCTTGCTTAGAGTCTTTTTCCTCTTCAGCTTCTTCTCTTCCATTATCTAAGTGTGGGCTTTCAATCTTATTAAGGATTATATTAGCACTACCTACATATTTTTCTTCATATTCATATGAAATTGTTCCAATTACACTTTTACCATCGATATTTTCAGTAGTCTTAAAAAATTCCACTTCCTTTACAGCATCATCATAAGATGCAGAATTAGGAAGAACTAAGTATCCCTCTTCATCGGTAGAGATAATAGGATTGGACTTAGAAAAAATTTGGTTGTACTTTGTGAAGTAAGGAGATTCATTAATTCCCAAACCTTCCAAGTCGGCAATTGGATATATAGAAAAATTATCAAAGGCAAAGTCTAATAATTTTTGTGTATCTGTATATTGGTGTTCAAAGCTATCATCCTTTAATATAACGGCGATAAGTTCTAAATCTCCCTTTTTTACTGTTGTAACTAAGGTATATCTAGCCTTATTGGTATATCCTGTTTTTCCACCGGTACAATCATCATATAAATAATCCTGTCTCAATATAAAACGATGATGGTGTCTTAGATATCTTGTTTCTTCTTGAATATTTGTCGGTGGAATCTGATAGGTTCTTGTGGAGTTTATCTTTCTAAATGTTTCATTTTTTAAAGCTTCTCTAGTTATTAGGGCCATATCATAAGCTGTTGTATAATGGTTATCATCAGGAAGACCATGGGGATTAACAAAATTAGAGTTAAGGCACCCTAGGCTCCTGGCTTTCTCGTTCATCATTTCCGCGAAAGCAGGAATACTTCCAGCAATATGCTCTGCAACAGCATAAGTAACCTCATTGGCAGATTCTAGCAAGATAGCATAAAGAGCTTGCTGCATTGTTAATTCTTCCCCAACATCTATGCCAATATGACTACTCCCTCTTTCTATTCCGAAAACAGCATCCCTAGAGAAGGTAACTATTTCTCCTGGAGAAGAGTTCTCAATGGCAATTAGGGCAGTAAGAATCTTGGTAATACTTGCAGGATAGTAAGTAGTGTGGATATCCTTTTCATATAAGATAAGCCCTGTTGATGCTTCCATAACAATAGCAGCCTCCGCAAAAATATTGGGACCCCTTGGCCAAGTTTCATTTTCCTGAGATGGATTAGCGTAAGCATAAGATGGAAACAAATTTATAATATAAATTAATAAGCATAAAATAATTAGCTTTTTATTTTTCATAAAAACCTCCTAAAAACATTATTATTATTGTACTATAATTAGGGTCACCTGTAAACAGGAGAAGCTAAAGGTAATTAAATTCATTTATGTTAATAATATAATAATAAGATCATAGAAGGTAGAGTTAGAGATGAAGAGAAAATTTAAAGGAAAAATTGCAAGGGCAACAGCAACTAACTATAAACTTAATAGAAAGGTATTAGAGATAAAAAGGTCTTGGAAAGAGGTAGAATCTTTACTAAATAATGCGACACATAGTAAAAAAGATAAAAAGGACTTGTAAAAGTCCTTATAAAAGTGTAATATCACATAATATAGATGTTAAAAGGAATACTATTGATAAATACTCATAAGAAACGGAGGAAAATATGACTTATAAATTTACAGATTCAAATTTTCAAACAGAAGCTTTAGAAGCAAATGTTCCAGTACTTGTTGATTTTTATGCCGATTGGTGTGGACCATGTAAGATGATGGGTCCAGTAATAGATGAATTGGCAAAGGACAATGAAGGCACATTTAAAATAGGAAAAATTAATACAGATGAAAATCCTAATACAGCTAAAGAGTATAAGGTTATGACAATTCCAACAATGGTAATATTACAAGATGGAAAAGAAGTAGATAGGATTGTTGGGGTAGTTCCTAAAAAAGAACTACAGGACAAGCTAGATAAAATCAAATAAAAAGTTATAAAGTGAGTGCTTTTTAATATTTTTAAATAAAATGAAAAAAACACTTGCTTTTTTAGTAAGTATCATATATAATGATTTTTGTTGCAAAAATAAAAAATAAGCGCCTCTAGCTCAGTTGGTAGAGCACCTGACTCTTAATCAGGTTGTCCAGGGTTCGATCCCCTGGAGGCGCACTATAAAAGGTTCTAATTTGCAGACATATGGGCTGTGGGTTGGGACTT
>CAYOAJ010000107.1:0-7030 GCA_964401895.1 uncultured Herbinix sp. | reverse complement strand
ATGCTATTGATAAAGTCATTAAACTCTAGAGTTTAATGACTTTATCAATAGCATTGAGAATAAGATAAGCTCCTTAGGAGGCTATATTGAAAGTGCCGACATAAGTGGGAGAAGATTTGATTATGGTAATAGGAATCGTTATGGTAACATTATAGCTAGGATACCAAAAAACAAGCTAGATGCTTTTGTAGACCATGTAGATGATAATTCCAATGTAGTTAACCGGTCTCAGTCAACAGAAAATGTTACCTTAGATTATGTTGACACCGAAAGTCGTAAGAAAGCTTTAGAAATTGAGCAAGAAAGAGTGTTTGAATTATTAGAAAAGGCAGACTCCATTGACATGATAATTACATTAGAAAGCCGTTTAACATCAATAAGGTATGAATTACAAAATCATGAGACGAAATTGAGGACAATTGATAATAAGGTTGACTATAGCACAGTAACAATTGATGTATATGAAGTTCAAAGGATTACACCAGAAATTGTAGAAAAGCCAACAGTTTTATCTAGAATTAAAACAGGTTTTTCTGAAACGATATATGATTTAAGTGAAGGTTTTAAAGATTTCTTTGTATGGTTTGTGGTTAATCTACCATATATTATAATATGGGCTATAATTATAGTTGTAGCTATAGTTGTTGGAAGAAAGATATACTTTAGGATAAAAAAGAAAAAAGATATAAGACTTGTAGGGGATGATAAAGATAGTAAACCTGATGGTCCCAATGAGGAACTTTAGGAACTAATATCCAATATAAAAATTAATTAAAATAAGCTGAGATATCAAGATATCAATAGCCTATAATCATTAAAAAAGTATATACTGAAATGGAAGTATATGCTATGATAATACTATAGGTTAAGAAGATATATTGAATTTCAGTTTATTTTTATAACCTAAAGAAAGGCGTGGTATTGACATGGATAAGGTGATTTTTCATATTGATGTCAATTCAGCATTCCTAAGTTGGGAGGCTGTATATAGAATTGAGAATGGACTAGATGACGGGCCTGATCTAAGGGAGATACCTTCTGCCATAGCAGGGGACAGAGATAAAAGGCATGGGGTAATTTTTGCCAAATCAATTCCTGCTAAAAATCAAGGTGTTCTTACTGGAGAGCCAAGTGTCAGTGCCCTTAAGAAGTGTCCAGACCTTAAATTAGTACCACCTAATCATGACTTATACATCAAATGCTCACAAGCATTTATGAAAACACTTGAAGATTTCACCCCAACAGTTGAAAAGTATTCTATAGACGAAGCCTTCTGTGATATGACAGGAACCCAGGTTTTATTTGGACCACCACTTGAGGCTGCTAATAAGATTAGAGAAAGAATTAAAAATGAGTTAAAATTTACTGTGAATATCGGTATATCATCGAATAAATTATTAGCTAAGATGGCATCAGATTTTAAGAAGCCAGATATGATCCATACCCTTTTCCCAGAAGAGATAGAAGAGAAGATGTGGGTATTACCAGTGGGAGAACTTTTCTCTGTGGGCAAGGCAACAGTGAAGAAATTAGAAGCCTTAGGAATACATACAATTGGTCAATTAGCCCAGACAGATGTGAGCATACTAAAATCACATTTTAAAAAGCATGGAGAGTTAATACATGCTTTTGCAAATGGCAGGGATGAATCTATAGTTTCAACTGAAAGTGTACAGAATAAGGGTTATGGTAATTCAACCACAATATCATTTGATGTAGAGGATGAGGGAACTGCTAAGATGGTTTTGTTATCCTTGTCAGAAACCCTAGGAGCAAGACTTAGACAGGATAATATGTTAGCTAGTGTTGTAGCAGTAAGTATTGTTGATAAGGATTTTGTTTCAAAATCCCATCAGAGGACTTTACTAACTCCCACTAATAGTACAGATGGTATCCATAAGATTGCCTGTGCTTTGTTTGATGAAGTATGGGATTACAAACCAATAAGAAATCTTGGCATCCAGACAAGTAAGCTAGTTGAAGGTGATGCTGAGATGCAATTGAATTTATTTCAGTATAAGACAGATGAGAAGAGAGAAAAGCTGGACAAGGCCATTGATAAGATAAGGGACCGTTATGGAGATGATGCAATTCAAAGGGCAAGTCTTGTAAGAAAAGATGATAATAAATAGAATGGAGGAATATTATGAATAAGACACCAACGGCTCACATAGGGGCAGAAGTAGGAGAGATTGCAAAGACAGTGCTTTTACCTGGAGACCCATTAAGGGCCAAGTATATAGCAGAGACATATTTAGAGGATGTAGTTTGTTTTAATGAAGTAAGGAATATGCTAGGATTTACAGGAACCTATAAAGGTAAGAAGGTTTCTGTTATGGGTAGCGGAATGGGTATGCCATCTATGGGTATCTATTCCTATGAGCTTTACAACTTTTATGATGTAGAAAAGATTATCCGGGTAGGATCAGCAGGAGGTATAGCTGACCATATCAAACTTCGTGATGTTGTTATTGGTATGGGGGCATCAACTAATTCTAATTATGCAGTTCAGTATAAGTTGCCAGGCACATTTGCTCCTATTGCAGATTTTGGGATGATTAAAGATGCAGTAGAAGCTGCTGAAAGATTAAATATTAAGACTGTAGTAGGAAATGTTCTTTCTTCTGACACTTTTTATGATGATAATGAAGAAACTAATTCCTTATGGAAGAAGATGAATGTCCTATGTGTTGAGATGGAGGCAGCAGCCCTTTATATGAACGCTGCCAGAGCCGGTAAGAAGGCCCTAGGCATCTTTACAATATCAGACCATGTCTTTACTGGAGAAGCACTTTCTGCAATGGATAGGCAAACTACCTTTAATGAAATGATGGAAATTGCCTTAGAGATAGCATAAGTTATACATTTTATAAATATATAAAGAAAGGTATGGTTATTAAGATGAATCAGAAAGAAATACTAGGGAAAGCAGACCACACCTTGTTGTCACAGGAGGCAACTTGGGAAGATATAAAAGAGATTTGTGATGATGGTATTAAATACAAGACAGCTTCAGTTTGTATTCCCCCATCATATGTGAAAGAAGCTAAAAAATATGTTGAAGATAAGATTAAAGTTTGTACAGTGGTTGGATTTCCTAATGGATACAATTCAACAGCAGTTAAGATCTTTGAAACTAAGCAGTATATAAATGCTGGTGCTGATGAAATTGATATGGTAATAAATATTGGCATGTTGAAGGATGGCGAATATGATAAGGTGTTAAATGAAATTAAACTTATCAAGCAAGCTTGCGGAGATAGGATTCTTAAAGTCATCATTGAAACTTGCCTATTATCTGAAGAAGAAAAGATTAAGATGTGTGAGATAGTAACTGAGGCAGGAGCAGATTATATTAAGACTTCCACTGGTTTTTCAAAAGCTGGAGCTACATTTGAAGACGTGGAATTGTTTGCAAAACATGTTGGTAAAGATGTGAAAATCAAGGCGGCTGGTGGAATTTCTTCATTTGATGATGCTAAGAAGTTTATAGAACTTGGAGCATCTAGGTTAGGAACTAGTAGGCTGGTTAAGATTGTTAAAGATAAGGGATGATAATATGGAAAAGCAAAGCATAGTAAGTAGATCAATTATAAAAAATCTAATTAGAGATGCTATAAGTGGTATGGATCAGTCCTATGCGCCTTATTCTCATTTTAAGGTAGGGGCTGCTTTATTAACGAGAAAGAAGAACACTTATATTGGATGCAATGTAGAGAATGCTTCTTTCTCTATTACTAATTGTGCTGAGCGAACAACAATTTATAAAGCAGTAAGCGAAGGTGAACAGGACTTTGTAGCCATTGCTATTGCTGGTGGACCTGCAGGTGTTATTACAGGATATTGCCCACCTTGTGGAGCATGTAGGCAGGCACTTAGGGAATTTGTAGATCCTAAAAAGTTCTTGGTTATACTAGCAAAATCTACGGAAGATTACTCAGTTTATTTCTTAGAAGAATTATTGCCATTAAGTTTTGGACCAGATAATTTAGATAAATAGAAATTTATTTATAAGACTAATTAGTACTAATACTATTTATTAGAATAAATCATACATGAGAACTGTAAAAAAGCTTTATTATATCTTCCGAATAGTTTGCCTTTGTGCTATAATAAACCTTAAAACAAGTTAACGCGACAAACTAATAAAGCGTTAAAGTAATAAAATTAGACTTGTAGTTAATAAATCCATGGAAAGGAACGAAATAAGATGTATTCATTAGATGAAGTAAAGGCTTATGATCCAGCAATAGCTGAGGCTATTGATTTGGAAACTAGGAGGCAAAATGATCACATAGAATTAATTGCTTCTGAAAACTTTGTAAGTAAGGCAGTTATGGCAACTATGGGCAGTCCTTTAACTAATAAGTATGCAGAAGGCTATCCAGGCAAGAGATATTATGGTGGCTGTGAGCATGTAGATACAGCTGAAAATCTGGCAATTGAAAGGGCTAAGGAACTTTTTGGATGTACTTATGTTAATGTTCAACCTCATTCAGGAGCTCAAGCTAATACAGCAGTATATTTTGCTCTATTAAGACCAGGAGACACTATTCTTGGAATGAACTTGGATCATGGGGGACATTTAACCCATGGAAGCCCAATTAATATTAGTGGAAGTTATTTTAATATTGTGCCTTATGGTGTAGATGATAAGGGATTTATTGATTATGATGAACTAAGAAGAATTGCAAATGAATCTAAGCCAAAGCTTATCGTAGCTGGAGCTAGTGCCTATGCAAGAAAAATTGATTTTAAGAAGTTTAGGGAAATAGCAGATGAAGTTGGAGCGTATTTAATGGTAGACATGGCTCATATTGCTGGTTTAGTAGCAGGTGGCTATCACGAAAGTCCTATACCATATGCTCATGTAACTACAACGACTACCCATAAGACCTTAAGAGGGCCTAGGGGCGGAATGATCTTATCTACAGAGGAATTTGCTAAGGAGCACAAGCTTAACAGGGCTGTTTTCCCAGGAATCCAAGGTGGACCATTAATGCATGTAATAGCAGCCAAGGCAGTTTGCTTTAAAGAAGCTCTAGAACCAAGCTTCAAGGACTATGCAAAAAGGGTTGTTGATAATGCCAAGGCATTATGTGATGGATTAATCAAGCGTGGTTTTGATATAGTTTCTGGAGGAACAGACAATCACCTAATGCTAGTAGATCTTCGTAGTATGGGGGTAACAGGTAAAGAAGCTGAGGCCTTATTAGAGGAAGCTAATATAACTTGTAATAAGAACACTATACCTGATGATCCAGCTCCACCATCAATAAGCAGTGGAATCCGACTAGGATCAGCAGCAGTAACAACAAGAGGTTTTACAGAAGAAGATATGGATGTAGTAGCAGAAGCAATCTATCTAATGATAAAAGATGCTAATGCCAACAGAGAAAAAGTAAAAGAAATGGTGAAAGAATTAACAGATAAATATCCATTGTACTAAGTAAAAGTGGGACAGGGGGACGGGCTCCCTGTCCCACTTCCCCTGTCCCACTAGTATCCTAGTTCTTCACCAACTAATATGACTTTGATACGGTCGGGTATCCTTGATTTTCTAGTAACAACGATTTGGCAACAGAGACAATCGTCTACTAAACAGTCTGTGCAATGGCCTAAGCCTGCACATGGGGTTTTTCTAGCTAGTCTAACTGCATTAGGAGGAGCCGCCATATTTCTTACTCTCTCTATTCCAGTTTCTACGTCCATAACTATCTTATTCATTCCTACTATTACTATGACGTTTTTAGGTCCAGCGATAAGGCAAGCAACTCGATTGCCTGTACCATCGATGTTTATTAATTGTCCATCTAGGGTTATGGCATTAGAGCTCATAAAGAAAAAATCTGAGCCAACGATCTTACTGTATATCTGACTTTTTTCTTCAGGAGTATTTGCACTTGCTCTATCATATAGTAGGTAGTCTGAATTCTTTAGAATTTCTATTAATCCGATCTGCTTAAGAGTTTCTGACCCTCCCCAGGAAACAGAGCATCCGGGGGTTAAAAAGCGAAGAGACATTGCTAGGGCTTGGTCTTTATTATCACAATAGTAACCTTCAATTCCCCTTTTGTTAAACTTTTCTATGAGACTGTCTGCCAAGTATTCATAATATGTCTTTTTTGCATCCATATGTATTACCACCCTCCATAGCCTATTAGAAATTAAGTAGCTGTTTCTTTATACTGTAAACTAAATTATAGTTATATTCAATAATAAAATAGAATAAATTCTACAATTTTACAAGGGAAATATTATTTGTCCTAAAGGTGCTTTTAAGGTATACTAAGGTGTGAGTTAGATTATAAATAGTATTTATAAGAAAGTTGGGAAGGAATGTCTAAAAGTTTATTCGTAGCGGAGAAGCCTAGTGTAGCTAATGATTTTGCTAAGGCTTTAAAAATATCTGCAAGAAAAAGAGATGGATATATTGAAGGTAATAATACTATTATTACTTGGTGTGTTGGACATCTTGTAACAATGAGTTATCCAGACGCATATGATCCAGCCTTAAAAAAATGGAATATGGAGACCCTACCCTTTCTTCCAGAAGAATTTAAATATGAAGTTATTCCAAATGTTAGTAAACAATATAATATTGTTAAAGGTCTACTTAACCGAGAAGATGTGGAAACCATCTACGTATGCACTGACTCTGGGCGAGAGGGAGAATATATTTATCGTCTAGTGGACCAGATGGCGAAGGTGCCAAAGGATAAAAAGAAAAAAAGAGTTTGGATAGATTCCCAGACAGAAGATGAGATTATAAGAGGTATTAAGGAGGCAAAACCCTTATCCGAATATGATAATTTATCTGATGCAGCTTATTTACGGGCTAAAGAGGATTATCTTATGGGGATAAATTTTTCTAGAGTATTGTCTGTAAAGTATGGCCAAGATCTTAATGGCTTCCTTAAGACTAAGAAATGGTCAGCTATCTCAGTTGGCAGGGTAATGACTTGTGTTCTTGGCATGGTGGTAAAGCGGGAGAGGGAGTTTAGAGATTTTGTTAAGACACCTTTCTTTC
>CAYOAJ010000106.1:3078-7037 GCA_964401895.1 uncultured Herbinix sp. | reverse complement strand
ACGTCCGGTGGAGGCGACTCCAAGGCTAGTGCAACAGAAATATACCGCCAATTTTTTGGTAAGGGTGAAATGGTGGTTTAAGAGACCACCGCCTTTCTGGTAACAGAAAGGGCAGATGTAAACCCCGCTGGAAGCAAGACCGAACAGAAAGCTATACGGTTGCCCGCCGTGCTTTCGGGTTGGTCGCATAGCTAATATGTAAATGTTAGCTGGAGCCATATGGCGACATATGGTCAAGATAGATGATCATCCAAGACAGAACTCGGCTTATCGCGCTACTTACACATTAAAAAAAGAAAACCCACTTTATTTAATTTATGTCAAAGACATCTTAAATAAAGTGGGTTTATTTTAATCTAATTTAATCGTGGAATCTACTTCCTCCTATGAATTCTTTTAATATTGAATTCTTTGGAACAACTTCACTAGGTGCACCTACAAAGTAATCTAGGAACTTAAGTAATCTTTTTGCTTCAACAAACTCTTTACTATCTCGATCTATTCCAAATAAAAGTGCTTCTGCATATTGTTTAATAACCGCTAGTTCATATATAAGGGCTGAGTTAAACATAATATCAGCATCTTCTTGGTATGGGAAAATGTTTTTTTCTTCCCCTCTCCTTACTGATGGCCACATAGCTATAGTTTCCTGAGCTGAAGTATCTCTTGTCCTTGCATCTCTTACTATTCTACGAAGAAGCCTTCCATCTGTTGTAGGAATTCTATTATGTTCATCTATATTAAGCTGTGTTAAGGCACTGATATATATCTTATACTTACTTTCTCTTGGTAGGGTATAAGATAAGGCATCATTCAGACAATGAATTCCTTCTATTACAAGGATATCATCTTCCCCTAGAGTCACATAATCTCCCTTGTATTCTCTTTTTCCACTTGCAAAATTATATCGGGGTAACTCTACAGTTTCTCCTTCAAGAAGACTTGTCATATGCTCATTAAATAGTTCTACTTCAATTGCCCTCAGACTTTCGAAATCCTTGTTTCCATGTTCATCTAAAGGTGTCTTATCTCTCTCTACAAAATAATTATCCACCTCTATTGTATGCGGCTTTAGACCTAGAGCCCTAAGCTGAATAGATAATCTGTGGGATAAGGTTGTTTTTCCAGATGATGATGGGCCTGCAATCATTATAAACTTCTTATCAGATTGCTTTTTTATATCTTCAGCAATATTTGCTATCTTTTTTTCTTGTAGGGATTCTTGAACAAGGACTAAATCATTAAAATCACCTCGAGCAATTGTATCATTTAAAGCACCTACATTATCAATATTCATCATCTTAGCCCATCTATCAGATTCTCTTAGGGTATAAAAGAGCTTCTTCTGAGGAACAAAAGGCTTAATCGTAGAAGGTTCATCTATACTAGGTAATAATAGTAGGAAACCATCTCCATATAGCATTAGGTCAAAATATTTCAACTTACCTGTACTAGGAGGCATATAACCATAGTAATAATCTTCATAACCATCTAAATTATAAATATTTGTCTTGGACACCCTCCTATAACGGAACAACCTTTCCTTATCATACATCTTATAGGAGCCAAATAATTCAATAGCCTCATCAGTTCCAATACTCTTTTTAAGAATTGGAATATCCTTTTCAACTAGTACCTTCATATAGTCTTTAACTTCTGTAATAATTTTATCATCTAAGGGAATCTTACCATCGTAGTAGCAAAAAAGCCCATTGGATATGCTATATTCTATGGTAATCTTTTTTATATTATCCTTGCCTAAAACATGATAAAATGACCTAAGCATAAGAATTATAACTCCTCTAATATAGGTTTTTCGACCGGAACCATCAGAAGTAGTGATAAAACTTATCTCACAATCTTTATCTACTGTCTTAAACAATTCTTGAAGCTTGCCATCTACAAGTGCCAAAATAATATCTTCCTCATGTGAATCTTCATATTCCTTACTTATTTCTAATAATGAGCTTCCAACTGGATATTTCTTAATAGTATCATTAATTTTTATTTTTACAGTTTTCTTCATCATATCCTCTCTCCTTAATAAAAATATTTAAGACTAGAATCAATTAGTTTAGTCATTGATATAATTTCCTCTTGCCTAAGTGTCGCCCTTTTTGTAGGATTTGCCATAAGTTTATTGTTAATTTTCTCAAGTTTCCTTCTTTTATTAATTAAAAATTCCTCTAAAACCTTGTGTTTTCCTTCTAACAAAAGCCTGCCAAAGTTATAATGTTCCTCTTTAGTCAACTCATATGCTTCCTTATTCTCAATTTTTGATTCCTTCTCTGCCCTCATCATAGGATAATATTTGCCATCTTCTTTAATCATATTCTCACACACAATTAAAAATCCAAATTCTTTTAATTGTTTTCTTACTGAACTTATATCAGATTGAGGTTGTAATATTAGACTTTCTATATCTCTTATTATTATATCTATACCTTCTGATAAGATCTTAAGCATTAGGCTTCCACCCATTCCTGCTATAAGTAAGGTATCAACCTCTCCTGCTTTTATCTCTTTAATGCCATCAGATTGTCTTAGGTCAATTTTATCCATATAACCATAGACTTCTACATTCTTTCTAGCCCGATTTATAGGTCCCTGATTAATATCCATGGCAATAACATATGGAGATATTTTATTTTCAATTAAATAAATAGATATATAAGCATGGTCACATCCAATGTCAGCAACCCGACTTCCTGGAATAACAAGGTTACCAATCCCCTGTAACCGTTTTGATAACTGCATAGGCCACCTCATTGCTAAATTTTATAAATACTTGTACATTTCATATTATCATAGCATAAGATTCATTGTATTTCCATAAAAAATCCTATACTGGTAAAACAAATAAAAGCCGTCATTAAATCTTTGACGACTTTTATATAACACATTTTATATTCATCATTCATAACATCTACATAACTTTACATTTTATTCTAAGTAGTCCTTTAGCTTTCTACTACGACTAGGATGCCTTAGCTTTCTAAGGGCCTTTGCCTCTATCTGTCTAATTCTTTCTCTAGTAACGTTGAATTCCTCTCCCACTTCTTCTAAGGTACGGGTTCTGCCATCATCTAGACCAAAACGAAGTCTTAGGACCCTTTCTTCTCTCTCTGTTAAAGTACCTAAAACTTCTACCAACTGCTCGGATAATAAAGTATATGCTGCAACCTCAGCTGGTACAGGCATATTTTCATCTTGAATAAAATCTCCTAGATGACTATCATCTTCTTCTCCTATAGGTGTTTCTAGAGAGATTGGTTCTTGAGAAATCTTCTGAATTTCAATAACCTTGTCCACTGGTATGTCCATAACTTCAGCTATTTCCTCTGGTGTAGCCTCTCTTCCTAACTCTTGAAGCAACTGTCTTTGGGTACGAATTAACTTATTAATTGTTTCTACCATATGAACAGGTATACGAATAGTTCTTGCTTGATCAGCAATAGCTCTTGTGATTGCCTGCCTAATCCACCAAGTTGCATAGGTACTGAATTTAAATCCTTTACGATAGTCGTATTTTTCTACTGCCTTAATTAGGCCTAAATTACCTTCTTGAATTAAGTCTAAAAATAGCATGCCTCTTCCTACATACCTTTTAGCTATACTAACAACTAACCTTAAGTTAGACTCGGCAAGATGTTTTTTGGCATCTTCATCACCCTGCTCTATACGTTTACCTAACTCTACCTCTTGCTCAGCAGTCAACAAGGGGGCTTTACCAATTTCTTTCAGATACATTTTAACAGGGTCTTCAACATTGACACCTTCAGGGATGGATAAATCTATTGCTTCCATATCAACATCCTCCTTATCTTCCTCATTGGGAGTTTCTTCTCCCTCTTCTTCTGGATCTTTAGCCATACGGAGTACATCTACATTATGACTTTCAAGGTAATCATATATCTTTTCTATTCTTCTTGGACTTAATTCCATATCTGCAAAAAAGT
>CAYOAJ010000106.1:0-3068 GCA_964401895.1 uncultured Herbinix sp. | reverse complement strand
AAGTCGTTTACTTCTTGATACTCTAAAACATTCTTCTTTTTTTCTGCAAAGACAAGAAGTTCCCTAAGTCTTTCTTTAAAATTTTCAATATCCTGGCCCATAGATATTCCTTCCTTCACAAATTCATTTTATATTCTAACCATGATTCAATGAAATATGCAGTTTTTGTAACTGTGCCTATAAGAGTCCTATCATCATGTAAACTTAATATCGCTCTTTTTCATATTGGCTTTCTTCATTATAATCTCTTGTAATAACTCAGTATCATTATTTTCAATAGCCTTTAGACTCTTTTTATCCAAACTATTTTCTTTTATTCGATAAACCGTATCGGACAAGGCTTTCTCCCAGCCCCTCTGGCTCATCTCACCATGTGTCTCAGCAGAAAAGAGTGCCGCAGCCTCCGTTTGCTCCTCAACACTTTGAAAATAATTAATAATTTTAGCTGGTATTACTGCTTTCTTTTCTTCCAAAAGCTTAAAGACGATTTCTGCAACTTCATTATATATACCTTCCGTAAAGTCTTCTGCTACAACATAGTCCTTTACCCTATCATAAAGTTCTGGTTTCTCAATTAACCATGTTAACAACAATTGTTGTGACTTTATAATAGCATTATCGGCTTTTTTCTTCCGTCTCCCTACATTGCTTTGACTTTTTGTAGCTTGACTATTTCCTATCACAATATCATAGCCTAATTTATTAACTCTTCTTGCAAGTAAATTTACATCAATCATATATTCTTTAGCAACTGCTTCCATGTAGAAGTTTCTCTCTAACTCTTCAGTAAAAGTTAAGAGCTTATTAGCTATTTCATCAAAGAAAGAGTTTTTTTCTTCAGGATCATTTAAATTATAATTCTTCTCTAGCATATCTATTTCAAAAAAGAAAGAGTTTCTAGCATTATCTATCCTCTTCTGGAATTCCTCCTGTCCAAGAGCTTTAATAAAATCGTCAGGGTCCTTATGAGGCTTTAAGTCTATTACTTTTACTAATAATCCTGCATCCTTTAATATAGGGATTGCCTTTAATGTTGCATTATTCCCTGCCTCATCACTATCAAAATTAATAAGTACTTCCTTAGTATATCTCTTAAGAAGGCTAGCATGTCCTGGTGTAAGTGCTGTTCCAAGGGATGCTACTGCATTGGTAAAGCCTGCTTGGTGCAAAGCAATAGTATCCATATATCCCTCACAGAGTATAATGTTTTCCTCCCTAGACCTACGAGCAAAATTAAGCCCATATAGGTTTTTACTCTTATCAAATATTCTACTTTCAGGAGAATTCAAATACTTAGCCGTATTCTTCCCTCCATCCATAACCCTGCCACCAAAACCTATAACCCTGTTATTGGCATCCATAATAGGAAATATAACCCTGTTCCAAAACTTATCAAATGGTCCTCTTTGCTCGTTATATGATATTAAACCTGATTCTTTCAACTGTTGGTCACTATATCCCTGTTTTTTTAAATACTGATACATATCATCACTGTAAGAACTAGCATAACCAAGTCCAAATTCTTTTATTATCTGTTCACTTAGACCTCTATCTGTTAGATACTTATAAGCCGCTTGTCCATTTTCTGATCTTAGTTTGTAATAATAATATTTAGCAGCTTCCTTATTAATTTCTAAAAGTTTAGTTCTTAAATCTGCTCTTTTCCTTGCCTCAGCGGAATACTCTTGTTGGGGAAGCTCTATTCCTGCATTTTGTGCAAGGTGTTTTACTGCTTCAACAAAAGTATAGTTCTCGTATTCCATTATAAAAGTGTATACATTGCCCCCAACACCACAGCCAAAGCAATGATACATCTGTTTTTGCTGACTTACAGAAAATGATGGCGTTTTCTCATTATGAAAAGGACAAAGGCCCATATGGTTTTTGCCTTTCTTCTGTAGTCTTATGTAAGAGCCAATAACACTAATGATGTCATTACTAGTTCTGATTTCTTCAATCAATTCTTCTGGATAGTACATAGTGCAGCTCTCCCTCCGTTAAATTATCATGCACATCTACAATATGGCCCAAGCCTCTGGTATCATCAATTCCTTAAATTTAGCCACAGCAAATCTATCAGTCATGCCAGCTATGTAATCAACAACTGCTTGATAGGCTGGCTCCCCTCTTTTCTTTGCACCTAGTAAATATTCTTCTGGTAATAGTTCTAGGTGTTTCATATAGTAGTCATATAATAATTGTACTAGATGTGTGGCCTGCTCTTCCTGTCCCTTGGCCTTCTTATTTAGATATACGTTTTCAAACATATATTTTCTAAGTTCCATCATAGCCTTTTCTATCTCTGGGGACATTATAATATCATTTTTTCCCTCACTATTATCTATAATATCATTAATAAGGGTGTCTATCCTATCTCCTAAACCGTAACCCAATAAATTGGTATATTCTTTAGGGATGTCTTCTTCCTTAATAATCTTACCTCTAATTGCATCGTCTATATCGTGGTTGATATATGCAATCTTATCACAAATCCTAACAATCTTTCCTTCTAAGGTAGATGGTGAGCCACTGGTCTGGTGATTTTTGATACCATCTCTCACTTCCTTAGTTAAATTCAATCCTCTTCCATTATTCTCGATAAAATCAACTATGCGAAGACTTTGAATGTGGTGATGGAAGCCACCAGGACAAACTGCATCTAAAGCTCTTTCACCAGCATGGCCAAAAGGAGTATGTCCTAAATCATGACCTAAAGCTATAGCCTCTGTTAATTCTTCATTAAGTCTCAGTGCTCTTGCTATAGTTCTGGCAATCTGTGATACCTCTAAGGTATGGGTAAGTCTAGTCCTATAATGATCACCCTCTGGTGCAAGGAAGACTTGAGTCTTATGCTTAAGTCTACGAAAAGCCTTGCAATGGAGAATCCTATCCCTATCTCTCTGGTATACAGGACGGATATCGCAATGTTCTTCATCAATATCTCTTCCAAGTGAGCAGTCAGAAAAAGAAGCATATGGACTAAAAAGTTCATGCTCCCTTTTCTCTAGTTTTTGTCTTATAGTTTGTTTTTCTTTCATATTGGCACCTCCTCCTTCTTCTCAAAGCCA
>CAYOAJ010000105.1:0-7044 GCA_964401895.1 uncultured Herbinix sp. | reverse complement strand
CACCAAAGTCAGCATGACCAGGGGTGTCTATTATATTAATTTTGACTCCATTATAGTTAATAGCAGTATTTTTGGATAGGATTGTAATTCCTCTTTCCTTTTCCAATGCATTAGAGTCCATTACTCTATCTTCTACATTTTGATTAGTTCGGAATACACCACTTTGCTTTAGCATCTCATCAACTAGAGTTGTCTTACCATGGTCTACATGGGCAATTATTGCAACATTCCGAATATCATTTCTTTTCATGGTTAATAACCTTCTTTCAAACTAATATCCTAATTATATAATAGATATTTATAAACAACTTGACTATTATATCACAACAGTTAAAACAAAAGCAACTTATTTAAGGAAAAAAATTAATAATAATTAATAAAAATTTCAAATATATTTGTATAAAATAACAGAAAATGGATATATTTCCGTTATATCCTATGATTATACTTCTAAATTTTGTAAAATAGCATATAATATCATAGGTGAATGAAAGCTGTTACTGACTAAGCAGATAAATTTACCCTACATTTTAGAGTGCTGTGGCATAGATATGCTACGAGAGAAGGGAGAGGTACAAAATATGACAGATAAAGTATTTGATACTAATCAAGTAAGTGTTGCAGGAGAGATAGTCGATGAATTCACATTTAGCCACGATGTTTTTGGAGAAGGCTTCTACATATTGGAGGTTATGGTGAAGCGCCTTAGTAATTCGTACGACATTATACCAATTATGGTATCAGAAAGGCTCATTGATGTAAAGCAGGAGTGCAAAGGAAAATATGTGGAGGTGCAAGGGCAATTTAGATCTTATAATCGCCATGAGGAGAACAGAAATAGGCTGATATTATCTGTTTTTGCAAGAGAAATTAATATTACAGATGAGTTATCTGATGAGGTCAAGCATAATTATATTTTTCTAGATGGTTTTGTGTGTAAAAAACCGGTCTATCGTAAGACACCTCTAGGCAGGGAAATTGCAGATATATTGTTGGCTGTTAACAGACCTTATGGTAAATCTGATTATATTCCCTGTATTTGCTGGGGAAGAAATGCAAGATTTGCAGAAGGTTTTCAGGTGGGAGGTCATGTACAGTTGTGGGGAAGAATCCAAAGCCGAGAATATCAGAAAAAGCTTAATGAGACAGAAGTTGAAAAAAGAGTAGCCTATGAGGTTTCTGTAAGTAAGTTAGAATATCTAGAAGAAAGTATAAGTAATTAATATAAAATAAAGTAACAAAAGTTTATGTAAAGCATAAACTAATATATAATATTAGCTTCTATTAGTGGATATAGATGAATGTATCATCTATATCCACTAATTTTTATACTAGATTATTTGCTATTGACAAGATAGCAGGCTAATGTTATTATTTAGATACAAGAAAAACTAAAAAATAATATGGTAGAGGAGCATTGTTTATGAGTAAACTGCATGATATGTCAGACATATATGATTGCAGTGGAAAGGAAATAGTGCCGAAGTGGTAATAAGTCTGAATTATTATTGCTGGGGATATGGTGAACAACTATATCACTGTCATCGTAGTAGATGGGGAGCTGCCTAAAGAGTATTACAATACGTATTCTTTAGTGCCGACCCTATGGTCGGTTTTTTTATGTGATATTAATTTATATAGAGGAAACTCTATAAAGAGGGAGGATGAAGATGTATGGCGATTTTTAAAGGAGCAGGTGTAGCGATAGTTACTCCATTTAATAAAAACAATGAGGTGGATTATGATAAATTAGGCCAACTGATTGAGTTTAACATTGAAGAAGGTACAGATGCGATTATTATATGTGGAACTACAGGTGAAGCATCAACTCTTACCCATGATGAACATCTAGAATGTATTCGTTATACTGTAGAGAAAGTTAATAAGAGAGTTCCTGTTATTGCAGGTACAGGCTCTAATTGTACTGATACGGCAATGTTTCTATCCAAGGAAGCTCAGGATCATGGTGCAGATGGACTTTTAGTAGTAACTCCTTATTATAATAAGGCTACTCAAAAGGGGCTTATAGGTCATTATAAAGCTATTGCAGACGCTGTAGATATACCAATTATTATGTATAATGTACCAGGTAGAACTGGTTGTAATATGTTACCACAAACAGTGGCAACTTTAGTTAAGGAAGTAAAGAACATTGTAGGTATTAAAGAAGCCTCTGCTAATCTAACTCAAGTTACTGAGATAATGCATCTAACAGATGGAAATATAGACTTGTATTCTGGATGTGACGAAATAATTGTACCTACTCTTTCTGTAGGTGGATCGGGAGTTATATCAGTAGTGTCCAATGTGGCGCCTAGAAAAACAAGAGATATAGTTGCTAAATTCTTAGATGGTGACTTAAAAGGAAGTTTGGAGATTCAGTTAGAGTTAATACCATTGATAAATGCTTTATTTAGTGAAGTGAATCCAATACCAGTTAAGAAAGCTTTGAATTTAATGGGCTTTGATGTTGGATCTGTAAGGATGCCTTTAACTGAAATGGAAGAAGAAAATAGCAAAAAGCTTGAAAAAGTTATGATAGATGCAGGATTAATATAGAGATAGTATATAAATCCTCAAATAATGGGATACTTAAGATAGGGAAAGATTGGAGGCTACACATGACAAATATAATCCTACGAGGTTGTAACGGTCAAATGGGTCAAGTTATTACACGAATGGTAGAAGAAGATGAAAGTGCAAAAATAGTTGCAGGTATAGATATAACAACGGAAAGAAAGAGCAATTATCCTGTCTATTCTAGTTTTGCCTTGTGTAATGAGAAAGCTGATGTAATTATAGATTTTTCAACTCCGGCTAATATAGAAGAGATGTTGGAATATGCAAAAGCTAATAAGATAGGAATAGTCCTTTGCACCACAGGCTTTACTGCGGATGCAGAAAAACTTATTAATGAAACATCCAATGTAATTCCAATCCTTAAATCTGCTAATATGTCCCTTGGCATTAACTTGCTACTTAAGCTGGTTAAGGAGGCTGCTAAAGTATTGGCGGATGCGGGTTTTGATATGGAGATCGTTGAAAAACATCATAATAAAAAGATTGATGCTCCTTCAGGAACGGCATTTGCTCTAGCAGATGCAATGAATGAGGCCTTAGACCATGAATATGATTATCAGTATGACAGGTCTAAACTTCGTGAACCTAGAGGAAAAAAAGAGATTGGAATATCGGCTGTTCGTGGTGGCAACATTGTAGGAGAGCATGAGGTTGTCTTTGCAGGTACAGATGAAGTAATAGAGATTAAGCATACAGCTTACTCAAAAGCAATATTTGCTAAAGGTGCAATTCAAGCAGCAAAATATCTACCTGGTAAGCCAGCAGGTATGTACCAGATGAGTGATGTTATAGAGCAATAATAGGCAAGGATAATAAGTTTGATTAAGAAAGGCTATGGACATCCAGCTAATCAGTCCATAGCCTTTAAAAATGTAGAAAAGAATGACTTTGTTCACAATTTTTTCGTATTAGTATAGTATTATATTTAGTGTTATAATGCCATATGGGGAAGAATTATTTACATAACATATTTGTAAGGAGGAGAAGAGCTTGATAGAGGTAAAGAATTTAACAAAGCGATATGGAAACCATCTCGCAGTTGAAAATGTTTCATTTAATGTAGAAAAGGGTGAAATACTTGGCCTTTTAGGTCCTAATGGTGCAGGTAAGTCTACAATTATGAATATTATTACTGGCTATATATCTACGACAGAAGGAAGTGTAAAGGTTAATGGCGTTGATATATATGAGGAGCCGGAAGAAGTTAAGAAAATGATAGGATATTTACCAGAACTTCCACCCTTATATTTGGATATGACGGTTAAGGAATATCTGAATTTTGCTGCAGATATAAAAAAGATTAAAAGAGATGAAAAGAAACAAATGATAGAGGATATTATGGAACTTACTAAGATAACCCCGATGGCTAATCGTTTGATTAATCAACTATCCAAAGGTTATAGGCAGAGGGTAGGCTTAGCTCAGGCTATTTTGGGATATCCGGAAGTGATTATATTGGACGAGCCTACGGTTGGGCTGGATCCAAAACAAATTACTGAGATAAGAGAATTGATTTCTAATCTAAGTAAGGAGCATACGGTTATACTTAGTTCACATATTATGCAAGAGGTAAGTGCAGTATGTGATTCTGTTATGATTATCAATAAAGGTAAATTAATATTAAGGGACAAGGCTGATAAGCTAAGTAATCATTTTGCAGCTACAGGGGCTATTAATATAAGTGTTAAAGGAGATAAGAATATTATACTAAATGTTCTTAATGATATTGACCAGGTTAATAATGTTGAAGAGAAAGAGCATTTTGTTAAAGGAGTTTATAACTTAACAGTTCACTGTGATGATGATGTAGATATAAGAGAAGATGTTTTTAACGCAATGGCTAGAGCTAAGACACCAATCTTAGAGATGCAGTCAGTAAAAATGAGTCTAGAAGATATCTTCTTAAAGGTAACTGAGGAAAATAATCCAGTAGAAATCAGTGAAGACATAGAGGAGGTTGAAACAGGTGCTAGCCGTATATAAGAAGGAACTTCGTAGCTATTTTACATCGATGATAGGATATGTTTTTATAGCTTTTTCATTAATTATAATTGGTATAAGCTTTTATAGGCAGAACTTAACCAGTGGAATTGCAAATTTTGAATATACAATTACAGATGTGACAATTGTTTTTATATTATTGGTACCAATATTAACTATGAGATTAATGGCAGAGGAAAGGAAGCAGAAAACAGACCAGCTTTTGCTAACCGTACCACTTAAGCCAAGTGATATTGTGATTGGTAAGTTTTTAGCAGTCTTTACTATCTTGTTGATTGTTATGGGCATAGTATCTTTCTACCCCTTGATAATTAATATATATGGTGATGTACCCTTTGCAGCAGCTTATTCTAGTATATTTGGTTTTTGCTTACTAGGTGCTTCCTATCTTGCTATTGGTATGTTTATATCTTCTCTAACCGATAGCCAGGTAGTGGCAGCAGTAGTAACATTAGTTACATTCATAGTTACAGGCTTGATAGATGGTATAGCATTAGTAATTCCATCTGATGGGAAAACAGCCTATATATTTTTTACTCTTATAATAATTGCTATAGGATTAATATTATATAGGATGATGAATAATTTAACTGTGGCAATAGGTGTAGGTGTAATAGCAGAAATAGGGCTAACAATTGCTTATATAACTAGACCCGTGGCCTTTGATGGTTCAATAGTAAAAGTATTTAGTTGGTTGTCTGTTTTATCTAGATTTAATAATTTTAGGCTTGGAATTTTAGACATTGCAGATTTAATCTATTATCTTAGCATTGTATTTATATTTTTATTCTTGACAACGCAAGTGGTTAAAAAGAGAAGATGGAGCTAAGGAGGGAGGATATAAGAATGAATAATCTAATGGATAAAATCAAGAAGTCTTTTTCAAATAGAAAGTTTAAAAGTGGAGTTTATGTATCCCTAGTTTCAGCAATAGTTATTGTTATAATATTTGTTATGAATTTAATTGTATCTGACCTTGATCTTAGGGTGGACTTCACTTCTAGCTATTTATACACACTAACGGATGAAACTAAGGAGTTATTAGCTGATTTAGAGGAAGATGTTACTATATATTATCTGGTAGAGTCAGGCCTTGAATCACCTATTTTTAAGAGTATAGCGGAGGAATTTGAAAGCTATTCTAATAATATAAGTTTGGAGCAAAAGGATCCGGTGCTTTACCCCCAATTTGCTTACCAGTACATTGATCCAGATACTGAAGTAAACAGAAATAGTTTTCTAGTTGTTAACAACAATAATGATAGGGCAAAGTATATTGATAATAATGACTTAATGGTTAAGGAATTTAATTATAATACTTTTAGCTTTCTTACAACAGGAATAGATATGGAAGGACAGGTAGTATCTGCAATACAATATGTAGTAGAGGCTGATTTACCTGTAGTCTATAGGACAGTTGGCCATAATGAAATAGAGATAGGAAGTTTATTTAAAGCTTATATGGATAAACAAAATATAAGTTTAAATGACCTTGAAACTTTAAAGGTAGATAGTATACCTGAGGATTGTGATGTTCTTTTTATTAATGTTCCTCATACGGATTTTACTGATAATGAGATAGATATGATTAAGGAATATATGTCTTCAGGTGGAGATGTCCTAGTAATAGCCGACTACACATCCAAAGACCTAGAGAATTTTCAATCTTTGTTAGAGTATTACGGCTTGCAATTTAATGATGGAATAATTATAGAAGGTAATAGCAACATGCATATGCCTAATAATCCATCTTCTATAACTCCTGGGATAGTAAACCATGATATAACTAAAAAGTTGATTGATAAGGGAAGGTTTACTTTAATGGAACTTGCTTCAGGTATTACTGAGCTAGATGCTATACGTAGTTCCCTAGAAATAAGTCCACTTTTAGTTACTTCTGAAGAATCATATGGAAAAACAAATGTGAATTCTGAGACATTGGACAAAGAAGAAGGGGATGTTGATGGACCCTTTTATACCGGTGTACTTGCTACAGAAACATTTGAGGGAGTAACCTCTAATATGGTGGTATATACATCTAGGGCAGTCTTTAGTGATAACTTTTTGAACTTTTATGGAAATGAAGATATATTAAGTGGAACTTTTGCTTTTCTAACGGACAAAGTTTCTGAGACCACCATACCATCAAAGAATATTTTACCGAGGTATGCTTATGTAACTCAGCAACAGGCAATCTTCTGGGGTGTTATAGCTATAGTAGTTTTACCAGTTCTCTTTCTAGCTACTGGAGCTTTTGTTGGCATTAGAAGGAGGAGAGGCTAATGTCAAAAAGGAATAGGAAAAACTTAATTACTTTATTAGCCTTACTTCTTATCCTAGCTTTATTTATAGGCTTGTATAACTGGAATAAGGGTAGGAATAAAGATGAGCTTGACCAAGAAAGTCAGGATCAAATAGAAGATACTGATAATAGTATCCTTCTTTCCAGTTTGGATAAAAATC
>CAYOAJ010000104.1:0-7059 GCA_964401895.1 uncultured Herbinix sp. | reverse complement strand
AGGGAAGGTTCTTTATGGTCACGTCCGCGATGCTATTGAGTCCTTGAAAATCGGCGAAGAACATATAAGGCGTATCCAGGAATTAGGCATGGGACATCTGAAAATAGGGGCTAGTGTTACCTTATGTAAATATATCCTTCTTCCATATCTGAAAGATTTTGTGGAGGAGAATCCTCATATTAGGATAACTATTGACAATGATTCTTCCTATCACACTATTAAAGGATTAGAAAATGATTACCTAGATATAGGTCTTATAGCTAAACCACCTAAAATGAAATCTTTAGACTTTTACTCCCTGGGGGAAGTTGAAGATATGTTTGTGGCTACAAGAACTTATCTTGACCATTTGAAGTATAGAGAGGATTCTTCCAACATTTTTTCTACAGCCAACATTATGCTCTTAGATGAAGAGAACATAACAAGAAAATATGTGGATGAATACCTTAAAGATAATAATATTATATTAGAACAGGCTCTAGAGGTTAGCAATCTAGACCTTTTAATTGAGTTTGCTAAAACCGGCTTAGGAATCGCTGGTGTTATAAAGAATTTTGTCAAATCTGAATTGGAAGAAGGCTCATTGGTTCAAGTTCATCTTCCAAAGAAAGCAAAAAAAAGAGAGGTAGGCTTTGCTTATAAAAGCAACAGCTTCCTCTCATCTTCAATGAAAAAATTTATTCATTTTATAAAACATTATAATTATTAATTATGGATTTATATAGTCAGGCTTTTCATCCACTAGATATTCATCACTAATATAAGAAATCTCATCCTGGTAAACAAAACTTGCCCATCCATCCACAATATCAATCACTTCAATTTTCTCAGTATGAACTAGAAAGCCCACCACTTGTCCATCTGTTGAAGGATTATCTCTTATATTTAAAGTGCCATCACTTGTTGAAAGTTTTACATACATTGTAGTAGTATTTCCCTGATAAACTGGCCCATCTTCCTCTTCGCCAAGATTATTCTCTTTATTAGTATCTTCTTTATCTTCAACTACTTGAGGTAATGGTGTAGGTGTTGGAATAAAATTCGCTACCGGCTCCTGTTTATCACAAGCAGAAAGTGTAAACATACCAACAAATATTGTTAGGATTACAAAAAGTTTTTTCATATTATTCACCCCATGTTATTTATATATAACTAACATTTATAATATCATACTTATCTTTCTAATCCAACATATATTTTAATTTAAGTCATCTAGAAAGTCATATTGGGACATATAGAGTTCGTAATATAATCCTTCTTGCTCTAATAATTCATCATGGGTTCCCAACTCTTTAATTTCACCTTCATCAATATACATTATATTAGTAGCGTTTTTAATAGTTGATAATCTATGGGCAATAATAAATGATGTTCTACCTTTTAATAATTGACTTAATCCTTCTTGTAATAACTTCTCTGTTTCTGTATCTATACTGGATGTAGCCTCATCTAATATTAAAATTTTAGGGTCAGCTAGTAAAGCACGGGCAAAACTAATTAACTGCCTTTCTCCAACTGATAAACTGCTTCCTCTTTCATTCACTTCAGTTTTATAACCATTTTCCAACTCCATAATAAAATCATGAGCTCGTACGGTTTTAGCTGCTCTTATAACTTCTTCATTAGTAGCCTCCATATTACCGTATCGAATGTTGTCTAAAATAGTTCCTGAAAAGATAAAGCTATCTTGTAACATAACTCCCATTTGCTGTCTTAAGGACTTTATCTGAACCTGGCTAATATCTATACCATCAATTGTTATTAGACCAGAGTCTAAATTATAGAACCGGCTTATCAAGTTAATTATTGTAGTTTTACCGGCACCTGTAGGACCTACAATTGCTAAGGAGTCTCCTGCTTTTACTTTAAAACTAACATCATTAAGTATAGGAACACCTTCATCATAACTAAAGAATACGTTCTCAAACTCTACGTCTCCTTTAATTTCTGGCATAGGCTCTGCTCCTGGGACATCCTTAACAGTTACTGGTTCATCTATTGTTTCAAATATACGTTCAAGGTAAGAAACTGCTGTTAGTATTGAATTATAAAAGCCTGCTAGGGTATTAATTGGTCCCCAAAACCTACTTATATATGATCCCATTGCTACTATAACACCTGCTGTAATAGCGGTATTACCTTGAGAAAGCCATGAAACTCCTACTACATATACAGCAGCAAGGGTCCATGTGGAAATATTATTTATAGCTGGCCATAACATGTGACTCAATCTAACTGCTGACATCCATGATCCTCTATATTCATTACTTAATTCATTAAATATTTCTAGATTCTCTTCTTCTCTTGTAAAACTTTGTGTTACACGAATACCATTAACATTTTCAGCAATATAGGCATTTAAGTTTGAAGATTTGTTACTTTGTAATTGCCAAGCCCTTCTCTGCTTCTTTTTAACAGCAAAGATTAACACCATTAGGACTGGAAGACCCGCAAGACAAATTAATCCTAATCTAAAATCTAGTGATAGCATAAATATTACAATAAATATAAGACTAAATAAGTCTGTTATGGTATTTACAATACCGTTTGATAAGAGGTCACTTAGGTTATTAACATAGTTAACTACCCTAACCTGAATCTTCCCATGAGGCCTATCATCATAATAGGAAAAGGGCAACTTCTGAAGATGTTTAAATATATCACTTCTTATCTCATGTATTATGTTTTGTCCTATTCTTGTAGTCAATGTTATCCTCATGCGCTGAGCTGCAGAAATTATTAAAAACACACCAAGAAGGACTGCACTAACGCTTACAATATACCTTATATTGCCATCAGGAATATAAACGTCCATAATCTGCTTAAATATTATAGGGGTCAGCATACTAAGTGCTGATGTTATAGTCATAATTAATATTGTAATTATTAAATCCTTACGATAAGGCTTAATATATGATGCAAGCCTTTTCATATGGGAAAAATCCAATTCTATATCTAATGTCTCATCAACATCGTATTTATTTCTAGCCAAGATCTAGTCCCCCTTTCATATCTGAAGGAGATTTATCTGTTTTCTTAAAATCTCTTTTCAAGTCCTTGATTCTATCAAAATCCCCGTATTGTTGATAAAATACCTTATGATAGTAACCATTGTTCTCCATTAGTTCTTCATGGTTACCCTTTTCTACAATCTTTCCTTCTTCAAGGACTAATATTTGATCCGCATTTATAACTGAAGAAATACGGTGAGCAATTATAAATACCGTATAATTTTTATTTATAGAGTCAAGGGCTTCTTGAATCTTTGCCTCCGTCTCCATATCTACTGCTGATGTTGTATCATCTAGTATTATTATAGATGGATCTTTAAGTAGTGCCCTAGCAAGAGATATTCTTTGCTTTTGCCCTCCTGATAGGCCAACCCCACGTTCTCCAACTATTATGTCATAACCCTCTGCAATCTCCATGATAAAATCATGAGCATCAGCTATTTTAGCAGCTGCGATAATCTCTTCATCACTAGCATCCGTCCTACCATAAGCTATGTTTTCCCTAATAGTATCAGAAAACAAGAAGACCTCCTGCATTGCCATACCAATGTTTTTACGAAGTGAATACAAGTCCATTTCTTTAACATTTATGCCATCCACCTTGATTTGACCCTCTGACACATCATAAAATCTACATAATAGATTCATAAGGGTTGACTTGCCTGAGCCTGTAGCTCCTACAATCCCAATAGTCTGTCCTGGTTCTACTTTGAAACTAACATCATCTAGAATCTCTTCATTATCAATAGCAAAACTCACATTAGAAAATTCTATATAGCCTTCTATAGGATCTTTTACTATTGGATTTTCAGGATTTTCAATGTCAGGTTCTTGTTTTACAGTATCTTATATTTTTTCTACAGATGTTAAAAATCTTTGGATATCATTCACACGCCAACCAAGCTGACTCATAGGCATGTTAAGCATCCACAGATAACCACTTACCTGTACTAACTGACCTAGGGACATCTGTTTATTAATCACCATAATTCCACCAACAAGATATAAAATTACTGTTAGGGAACTTGCTAAAAAGTTAAATATAGGTACATATTTTTTAAAAATATCCGCTGCAGCTAATTCTGCATCCCTATAGCCATCGTTTTCATGAACGAATTTTTCTATCTCATAATCCTCTTTTGCAAATGCTTTAACAACCCTATTACCACTTACATTTTCCTGTACAAAAGTATTAAGACTTGAAAAACTCTCTCTTATGTTAGTAAATGCTGGCCTTACCATGGTTCTTTGCTTTAAAGCAACCCATATGGTTATTGGTAAAACTGCCACCATGCAAAGTGCCAATCGCCATTCAACTACAAAGATCATTACCAGTGCTACAATAAAAAACAATAAGTTTTCATATGTAGAATAGACTACAAAAGATAAAAAGTGCCTTATTGCATTCATATCTCCTGTCTGTCTTGACATCAGGTCTCCAGTACGATTTCTGTCATAAAAACTAAAGTCTTGTCTTAGAAGCTTCTTTGTAACATATTCTCTCATATTAAAGAGAACCCCTTGGGAAACTCCTTCAAACATCATTGTAAAACCATACTTTATAACAGAACGTAAAAGCGTAACCACTATCAAAATAATAATTAATTTTGGCAGTAGGTCGTAATTTCCTCCCTCTATAACATCATCTACAATAACACCAGAAATCTTCGGATTGACAATTTCACTAATGCTTGTGATGGTTACAAGTAGCAAGCCTAAAATCATTCTAAACTTATACTTTTTTAGAAAAGAATTAAACCATCCTAAAGCTGTCATTTATTATTGCCTCCTTAGTATCTTTTACTTTTTGACATTTTTTTAACTATCTTGTTACTATCTAAGTATAACCCTTTTTTTAATTAACAAAATGGAGTATGTTGCAGTAAAGATGTGATATTTTATAAATTAATCTTAAAAGTTTATTTCCAATTTGATTAATTAAATGCTATAATAGTTATAGTTGTGGTCGTTTATAATAATACATTTTAACATTTAAGACAAGCATCTTTTTATTTTAAATAATAAAAAGTAATAAATTCCAATATATGAGGTGGTATAATGCCCTATGATTTTGACATAACTTATAACGATTTAAACCCCACTGTATTTTACGTTTCAAAAAGCGAAATGGTAAATGATGGGATATATCATGACCATGATTTTGCAGAATTAGCATACATCTTATCAGGTAAAGGTAAATATCTTATCGATGGTGTAGAATATGAAGTTCAAGCCGGAGACCTTATATTCTGTAATCCCGGTGTAAAGCATACACATGTTGTTGTAAATCCTAAAGACCCTACTGTGGAATTCATATCAGGATTTACTGACTTTCATTTTAAAAATATGCCTCCTAATTCTATAATAACTAAAGACCAAAGTTATATAATTCATACTTCCGCAGAACTAAAACAGGAGATGATTATACATTGTAATGCTATGATAGCAGAAAAAGAAAGCGATAAACCTGGTAAGTATTTTATGTTTAAAACCCATATTATGCAGATGTTATTGCTTCTAGTTAGGGAAGTTACTGAAGTTAAAGGCACTAAACAAAAAGGTTATAATTTTGAATCTTATAACAAAAGCTATGCAGTCAATCGTATTATTAACTATCTAAATGAAAACTATGAAAAGAAAATATCGTTAGAGAATATTGCTGAGAATATGTACTTAAGTCCAGTCTATATTTCGAAGATTTTTAAAGAAGAGACTGGAGAATCTCCTATTAATTATCTTATAAAGATACGCTTAGAAAAGGCTAGAGAGATTTTAATTGAAGATGAAAATGAGAGCATAAAAAACATAGCCCATAGGGTTGGTTATGAAGATGCATATCATTTTAGTAAGCTTTTCAAAAAGCATTATGGCCTTGCCCCTTTATATTATCGTAAAAAAGAACTTGATAAAAAATCAAAGTAAGAAAGTAGGGTGTCTTATATGAATGGAGTAAATTTATTTAAAACAATATATACTAGAAAGTCTATTAGAAATTATATACAAGAAAAACTTGAATGGGATCTACTTGAGGATATACTAAACTATATCAACCAGCTCCCAATGCTTATAGATGGCATAGGTACGGAGATTAAATTAATTAGCAATATAGAAGAAAAACAGGGTTTTACAGGTCCTTTTACAGTAAAGGCACCATATTATATCTGTATATCTTCAGAAGAGAGAGAAGGCCATCTTTTAAATGCTGGTTATTTAATGCAACATATTAATCTTTATATTCAATCAAGAGGTCTAGGTGCCTGCTTTTTAGGTGCTACAAAACCAGGCAAGGAATTAAGTTCTACTATGAAATACAAATATATTATAAGCCTTGCCTTTGGTAAGTCTTCTGAAATTCTACATCGTGATAGTTCAGAGGCAAAAAGACTGCCTGAAGAAGAACTTATAGTTTATAAAGAAGATACTTCTTCTGATATCAATGAGCTCCTTACTGCTGCCAGACTGGCTCCATCTAGTCTTAACAGTCAACCTTGGCGGTTTGTAGCATATAATAACAGAATTCATGTCTTTGCTAAAAAATATCCCTTAATAGTAAGACCTGTTAGCAAAATCAAAATGCTTGACATGGGGATTATGCTAGCTAATATGCTTATAGCTGCTGATGAACTTTGGATTAATGTGGAATTTAAAAAGCTTGAATCAATTGCTACAAAGAAATTTAAGAATAACGAATATCTTGTTTCTCTTATCGTTAAATAGCTTTTTTAAAGAAATATAATAAAAATGAATTTTCTTGTTGACAAATCATTTTTGATATAGTATATTGGTATATGTGCTCAGGAAGACACAATAAAAAAGCACATATGCACGAGTGGCTCAGTGGTAGAGCATCGCGTTGCCAACGCGAGGGTCGCGAGTTCGAATCTCGTCTCGTGCTTTATAATTTCTCCGGGAATTTTGAATAGCAAAGTTTCTGGGGATTTTTTTTGCTTTTTAAGACTACACAATTTTAGGAAGTGCATGAGATACACATTGATAAAAGGTGTACACCAACTATTGGAAAATTACATTTACTTATTTTTATCAATAT
>CAYOAJ010000103.1:0-7236 GCA_964401895.1 uncultured Herbinix sp. | reverse complement strand
CCCGCTACATACCCCTTTGACAGTGTGTTTTCCTAATAGGAGCTAATCATATGATAATAGTGATAAAGAAAGTATCTTTAACTTAGAACCGTATCATACATTAACTCAATTATTTATTGGATACGCTATTTTAAATAAGATACGTATAAATACTACTAGTTTTGAAGTCACTTCAAATCATGAAATAGTAGATTTCTTAATGAAGACAACTTTAGACAGAAAATAAACAAATATAGAATGAAAGGCGACTATTTTTATAAAGTCTCCTTTTTATGTGTGAAAATTGAGTGTTATTGGGAATTAGTTTCAATATTGTAATTTAAAGATAATTATTTCCTTGACTAAAGCGCTTACAACACATAAAATACAGTTAGTCAAATATTTTATCTTTAAGAAAGGAAGTTTAAGTTGAAGAAAATGGCATCCAGAATTAAAAATATAGTTAAAGAAAATCAAGTTTTTTTCTTAAATGCACCAATGCTAATATATTTGTTCTTAGTATTAGTAGCCCCTATGCTTTGGGGAATAGGCTTGAGTTTTACGAATAAAACAATTGGCGGTCCGGCTTCATTTAATGGATTAAGTAATTTTAAAAGTTTACTGACTGATCCGGAGTATTTAAACTCAATATTAAATACTATAAAGTATACTTTTTTCTCATTAATTGGAAAAGTGATATTTGGAACGATTATGGCGCTAGCTTTAAACAGAAAATTTAAAGGGAGAAACTTAGTAAGAGCTTTACTAATGATACCTTGGGCATTACCTAATATTGTAGTCGTACTTAATTGGAAATTAATTTTTTCATCAGCAGGTGGAGTAGCAAACCACATACTTAATTTATTAGGTATTGTAAACGGAGAAGTAGTTTGGTTTGGTTCAGCTGGTTTGGCAATGATTATTATAGTTTTAGCTAATATTTGGAGAGGTACTCCCTTCTTTGGAATATCAATTCTAGCTAAACTTCAAACAATACCGCAAGAATATTATGAGGCGGCCGAGATGGACGGAGCATCTAAAATACATCAGTTTATTCATATCACATTACCTGAGATAAAGGATGTTATCCTATTATCTACGTTAATGTCATCAATATGGACAATGAACGAGTTTGAAACCGTATGGCTTTTAACAGGTGGAGGACCATCAGGTACAACACAAGTAATGAATGTATTCAGTTATGTAACAGCTATGACAAGAATGCAACTTGGAAAGGGTATGGCAGTTTCTGTAATTGCACTACCAATATTCATTTTAATTATAGCTAAGCTGTCGAAGAAAATGTTAGGAGAAAATAAATAATGAGTAAAAAGAAAAGAAATAATTTATTGTCTAATCTACTAATAGTATTAATGTTAGTTATGGCATTAGCTCCTATCTATTGGATGGTTAATACTTCATTAAAAACAAATACAGAGATTTTCAGTAAAATACCTACTTTTTTTCCTGAAACACCAACTCTAGAAGCTTATTCATACTTATTTAATAAAACTAACTTCTTAGTTGGATTAAAGAATAGTTTGATTATAGCGTTTTCGGTATCAATATTTTCTATTATTGTTGCATACCCAGTTGCATATACGTTGGCAAGAAAGGTTTTTAAAGGAAAGCAAACATACTCAAGATCTATATTATTCATGTACTTGCTTCCTACATCCGTTTTATATATACCATTGTATATTTTAGTATCAAAGCTAGGGTTAACAGATTCACTTGCAGGATTAATCTTAATATATCCAACATTTACATTACCTTACGTTGCTTGGATATTAATTCCACACATTCAGACAGTGCCGAAAGGTATTGAAGAAGCAGCAACAATAGATGGAGCATCTCAGTTTGAAATTATGTATAAAGTAGTATTTCCACTTGCATTACCTGGGATAATATCCACGACCATATTTACATTTGCTATGTGCTGGGGTGAATATTTATACGCATTAGTAAATATTTCATCAAGTAGAATGGAAACATTTCCATTAATATTATCAGGTTTAATCTTTGGGGATATGTACCCATGGGGGCAATTAATGGCAGGAGCTATTGTAGCTTGCTTACCTGTACTCATAGTATATTTACTTGCATCAAGTAGTTTAGTTACAGGATCTACAGACGGGGGTGTAAAATAATAAACTTCATAAATAATTAAAATTTTTCATAAAATATAAGGAGGAAAATATGAAAAAAATTAAAATTTTATTAATATCTGTTTTAGTACTTGGATTGGTAGGGTGTTCAAGCAATGAGTCCAAAGGATTAACTGTTTGGGTAGAAAAGGTGTTTAGTGAAGACGCAAATAATGCGGTCGCTGAAAGAATTGAACAGTTTTCTACGGATAAGAATATAGAAGTTAGTTATGAGTTTATTGCAGCAACAGATTTCATGACAAAATTAAATGCTGCAATTGAATCTGGATCAAATGTACCGGATATTATTAGTGCATCGTCTACAAAAGTACTAAACTATTTCCCTAATATTCCACAATCTGATGTTACTAACCTAGTGAAAGAAATAAATAACGAGAGACCATTTATTGATGCAATATTTCAAGGTAGTACCATCGATGAGAAGCAATATTTTGTCCCATTTACAAGTTCTAATATGTTAATGTTTTTAAGAAAAGATAAATTAGAAGAAAATGGTATTACTGAAGTACCTACAACATGGAATGAGGTTTTTGAAGTTGCTGAAAAAATTTCAGACTCAAATAATGGATTCTATGGACTAGGTATTGGTAGTGGTCCAACTGATGAAGATGGAGAAAATATATTTAGAATAATGATGTGGAATGAAGGTGCATATATGTTTGATGAACAAGGCAACATCACAATTAATAGTGATAAAACAAAAGACTTGTTGCAAAAGTATAAAGATGCATATGATAATAAAGTCATTCCGGCTTCGGCACATACATGGGATCCGGGAAGTAATAATGGGTCTTATCTTACAGGAGAATCAGGAATTGTTTATAATGCAGCAACTTTATATAATGCATTAAATAGTGAAGAAAATAAAGAGTTATTTGACAATACTATAGTAGTTAACTTACCGAGAGGAACAGAAGAAGATACAACTATGGGCTTTATATCAGGATTCTCAATAATGGAAGCTAGCTCAATGAAAAATGAAGCGGAAGAATTGATTAAGTATTTGATGGATAGAGATTGGTATGACTCGTACGTTGAGTCTATTGCACCTGTTTTTGCACCAGTATTTGGGGATTCAAAAGAAATAAGCTTTTGGCAAGATGGAGTAAACAAACAAGTATTAGATTATGCTAATAATTCATACGGATATTATGGATATCCTACCTTAGGCGTAAAAGAAAGAGCAGTTGCATCACGACACTATTTTTCTTTTCCTATAGCAGAAATGATGAATAATGTTGTTACTGGAAGAATGACTCCAGAAGAATCAGTAAAAAATGCTGAAGAAAAAATTAAGGAAGTAGGTTCAGAAATAAATGAGTAAACACACACATTCAGTTTGGATAAACATGGATGAGAGTATTGTAGATTTAACAGTTCTAGGAAATCGACTTGATGAAAATGGAATAGACTTAATTCAATATAGAACATTTGATAAAGAAGAGATTATCAAATATTCTAATGAAAATGATGCAATCATTAGTGCATCTGAACAATGGGATTCAAAGCAGTTATCTAAACTAAAAGAAGGAACTCTAATTGCAAAGTATGGTTCAGGAGTAAATAATATTAATGTAGATGCCGCGACTGATCATGGTATTCTAGTTTCTAATCTACCCGGGGCAAATTCTAATGCTGTTGCAGAAGTAGCTCTATTGCATATTTTAAATCTATGTAGAAACTTTAGTACTACTATCGAACACACAAAAAATAATGGCTGGCCAGGTACAGTAGAAGGAACTGAGTTAGATGGCAAAGTAGTCGGACTTTATGGGTACGGAAACATAGCAAAACTATTAGCTAAGAAATTAAAAGGATTCGATGTTGAAATCTTAGTCTTCGATAAGTATGCAAGTTCATTCGAGAAAGGACATATTTCTGTATCTAGTAAAGAAGAGTTATTTGAAAGATCTGATATTGTAAGTTTACACATTCCATTTACCAGCGAAACGGATAAAATCGTGGATGAAAATCTACTTAAATTACTTGGACATAATGGCATGTTAGTAAATACATGTAGAGGTGAAGTAGTTGATGAAATAGCACTTCTAAGTGCATTAGAAAACAACAAGATTCATTCAGCGGGACTAGATGTCTTAACTAATGAACCACCAATCGATATAAGTATATATGATACAAAAAATTTATATATCACTTCGCATATGGGAGCTGCAACAGTTGAATCAGAAACGCGATCACAAGAGATGTTAGCTTCAACAATAGTTGAATATTTAGTAAATAATAAAATAAGTGGAAACATTTTAAATAAGGAGGAAAAATAAAATGTCAAAATATACAGGAATTTATCCTGCGTTCTATGCTTGCTACGATGATAATGGTGATATTTCAAGAGAAAGAACTCACGATTTAGTAAACCATTTATCTGGGACTGGTATTAGTGGTCTATATGTTAGTGGGAGTTCTGGAGAATGTATCTATCAAACTGTTGAAGAGAGAAAGAAAACAATTGAGTATGTAATGGAAGTTGTTCCATCACATATAAAAGTTATTGCACATATTGCTGCACCAAATACTAGAGATAGTATTGAGTTAGCTAAGTTTGCAGAAAGTAAAGGAGTTGACGCAGTAGCTGCAATCCCTCCAATATATTTCACTTTACCAAACCATTCAGTTAAAAAGTATTGGACAGATATAGCGGATTCAGTACATCTAGACTTTATAATTTACAATATTCCGCAAACAACAGGATACTATCTTACAGCTAATGTTTTAGAAGAGTTATTGGATCATCCACGAATTAGAGGAATCAAAAACTCATCAGTTTCTGTTCAAGATATCATTGACTTTAAAACAGTTACAGATGACGATTTTACAGTATTCAATGGACCTGATGAGCAGTATATTGGCGGACGTGCAATGGGTGCTGATGCAGGTATTGGAGGAACTTATGGTGTTATGCCAAAACTATTTGTAAAACTTGATGAATTATTTGAAGAAGATATTCATAAAGCAAATGAACTTCAAAGAGAAATAGTTAAAGTAATCACTATGATGGCAAACTGTCACGGGAATCTGTATTCAGTTATTAAGGAAATTCTTGTTCATCAAGGAGTTAATATTGGACAAGTTCGTCCACCACTATCAGAAGTTAATTCAGAAGATAAAGAAAAATCAATAAAAATTTACAACTACATTGAAGACCTGAATAGAATTTGGCTATAGAATGAATATAATGGATCACATAAAAGGTGGTTTGATCGTATCTTGTCAAGCATTAGAAAATGAACCTCTTTATGGTGGAGACACGATGGTTAAAATGGCAGTGGCAGCAAAAAATGGTGGAGCAGTTGCTATTAGAACGAATGGTGGAAATAATATCCGTGAAATTAAGGATGCAACAGGATTGCCGATAATTGGTTTAGTTAAGAAAGAGTATGATGGTTATGAGGCATATATAAGCCCATCTATTAAAGAGATTGATGAAGTATGTAAAGCTGGTGCTGAAGTTGTTGCAATTGACGCTACAAAACATAGTCGTCCGGTTAGTTTAGACAAACTAATTAATTACACCAGAAGTAACTATCCAAATGTTAAAATACTTGCTGATATATCAACAATTGAAGAGGCGGTAGAGGCAGAATCTCTAGGTTTCGATGCGATTGCTCTAACTATGGTCGGATATACACCATATACTAAAGATGTAGTTCTTCCGGATATAGAGCTACTAGGAAACATTTTAAACTATGTAAGTATTCCAGTAATAGCTGAAGGTAATTTTAACACTCCTGAAGTAGCAAAAGAAGCGATAACTAAGGGAGCGTACTGTGTAGTAGTAGGATCTGCAATCACGAGACCTCAGTGGATAACAGAAAAATTTGTTGAAGCCATAGGGAAATAGAATTAGGAACTGTAGTTAAAGACTAGCCTTTAACTCTTTTCCGTTTACAGAAGGAGAGATTAATAATGTTAATTGGAGTTGATATAGGTGGTACTAGTGTTAAGATAGGTCATGTTATAAAAAATAATATAGATAGTTTTATAGAAGAAAGTGTATCGTTTGATGACTACAAAACTCCGATTATCGACACTGTAGTAAAATCTGTAGATAATTTTGTCAAGATAAATAATATTAACATGAATGAAATAAGAGGAATCGCTGTATCAGCTACAGGCCAAATAGACTCAACATTGGGAAAAGTGATTGGTGGCGGTGGTCATATTCAAAATTGGATAGGTACTAACATTAAAGAGGTTCTTCAAGAAAGATATAAAAAAAATGTTACAGTAATTAATGATGCAAATAGTATGATTATTGCTGAGCATTCATTTGGGGCTGCTAAAGGATATAAAAATGCAATTGGAATAACAATTGGTACAGGAGTAGGTGGCGGTATTATCATTGATAATAAACTACTTTCAGGTAGTAGAGGCCTTGCTGGTGAGATTGGTCATATGGTTCTTTCGGCTGGAGAAGATATGTGCCCTTGTGGCTCGGTAGGATGTTACGAACTTTATGCATCAATGAATGCTTTAGTAAGAAGTGTGACGGAAGAAATTAATAATACTAATATTGAGATAAATGGGAGATACATTTTTTCGAATTACGATAATCCGATAATACAAGGATGTGTAAAGAAATGGATAAAAAATATTTCATTAGGTATTGTTAGTTTAGTTCACATATTTAATCCTGATATAATTGTAGTAGGTGGTGGTGTTAGTTCACAGAATGAAAAGTTTCTTAGACCTTTGCAGGATGAAGTAAAGAAATATGCATTTGAGAAATTTCAAGAAGATCTTATGATTGTACCTGCTGAATATAATAACAATGCTGGAATCCTCGGAGCTGTTTCATATTTCAATGAAACTTTTAAGTAATTATCAAGCAAATTCAAATTTTACAATTCTATTTACGATAAAAAAAGGATAAAATAACTATTAAAATATAGAGCATAAGAGACCTCACTTTTAGATTAATTTATGATAATTAATTAAGGAGGTCTTTTTTATGACTAATGAAAAATTAATTGAAATTTTAGAAGAAAGATTTCATACCAATATGCATTTACACGCGAACATCAAATGGGAAGATGTCGTAGTTCGCTTAACTGATCAAGTACTTGAATCA
>CAYOAJ010000102.1:0-7320 GCA_964401895.1 uncultured Herbinix sp. | reverse complement strand
AGCAAGGCCATGAATCAGCATAAAATAATCTCTCAACCATCTCTAAAAGAAATTCTTAATACGGAAGAGGAGACATATGATTTTGTAAAGGGCCTTATATAGCGATATATGCGAAAAATAAGAAAGGATAGGATAAATTAGATGAAATTATCAAGTATTATTGTTGCCATACTTATGTTAGGTATTGTTGTTTTTATTCATGAGTTAGGGCATTTCCTATTAGCTAAGAAAAATGGTATAACAGTAACAGAGTTTTCTATTGGAATGGGACCTAAAATTACAAGCTTTGTTAGGGGTGGAACAAGGTATTCCTTGAAACTCCTCCCTATTGGTGGCTACTGTATGATGTTAGGAGAAGATGAGGCGGTTGAAGATGAGGGAGCCTTTAACAAGAAGGGTTTATGGGCCAGGTTTTCTGTTTTATTTGCTGGAGGGTTTTTTAATTTTATTTTAGCCTTTCTTGTAGCCTTAATTGTTCTAGGAGCTAATGGTATAGACCTTCCAACTATATCAAGTGTAGAAGAAGGGTCTGTGGCAGAAAGAGTTGGACTTCAAGAGGGCGACCTTATTACTAGAATAGATGGAAATAAGATAAATCTTAGCCGAGAGATAATGTTTTATGAGATGTTTAACCCTATTACAGATGAAAGCATAGATGTTTCTTATTCAAGGAATGGGGAAGAAAGAACCACTACTATTCATCCAAAAGAAATTGTTCGTTACCAGTTAGGCTTCTATTATTCCTCAAATGAGGAAGCAGCTGTACTCACTGATATTATAGAAGGTGGACCCATGGAGGAAGTGGGAATAGTTGCAGGGGATACCCTAACTAGTATAGATGGAACTCCAATAAATATGGGTAGTGATATCACTAAATATTTTGATGGACACCCAATAGGAACAGAACCAATTACTATTACTTATCTTAGTGTAGAAGACAATAGTGAAAAAACTCTTGCTTTAACACCACAAAAAGTCACAGAATACAAAACTGGTTTTGAATATAGTTTTAGAAATCAAGATTTATCTGCCTTAAATGTTATCAAGTATAGTTTTTATGAACTAAAATATAATATTGTTAATACCGTTAAAGGCTTTGGATATTTGATTACGGGTAAAATTGGAATGGATAATCTTGCTGGACCTGTTGGTGTAGTTAATTTAGTAGGAGATATTGTTGATATAACAGAGGATTATGGACTTAAGGTTACATTATTAGAACTTGCAAATTTTATTATTTTAATAAGTGCAAACTTAGGGGTTCTTAATCTTATGCCTCTCCCAGCTTTAGATGGAGGAAGAATTGTTTTCTTGCTTATTGAAGCAGTAAGAGGAAAACCAATTCCTAAGGAAAAGGAAGCTGTTGTCCATTTAGTAGGAATGGCATTATTATTTGGACTTATGATATTTGTATTATATAATGACGTTAGGAATATATTTAGATAATAGGGCTTTATTCTTGAAAGGATGTTTAGATGTACCGGGATAATACTAAGGAAATTAAGATTGGCAATAGGCTTATAGGCGCTGGCAATCCAATTTTAATTCAGTCTATGACCAATACAAAAACAGAAGATATTGATGGAACAGTTAGACAAATTAACGACCTTGCTAAGGCAGGATGTGATATTATTCGTTGTGCTGTTCCAACAATGGCTGCTGCAGAGTCATTAGCAGAGATTAAGAAGAATATAGATATACCTTTAGTGGCTGATATACATTTTGATTATCGGCTTGCTATTGCTGCTATGGAGTATGGAGCTGATAAGATAAGAATTAACCCTGGCAACATAGGAACTGATGAAAGGCTAAAGAAAGTTGTAGATGTTGCAAAGGAAAGACATATACCCATTCGTGTTGGTGTAAATAGTGGGTCACTAGAGAAGGAAATAATTAATAAGTATGGAGGAGTAACAGCTGAAGGTCTAGTAGAGAGTGCCTTAAGTAAGGTTAAATTAATAGAAGACTTAGGCTATGACCAACTTGTAATCAGTATAAAATCATCTGATGTTTTAATGTGCATAAAAGCCCATGAAATAATTGCAGACAAGACAAAATACCCCCTTCATGTGGGGATTACTGAGTCTGGTACTATAAATGCAGGTAATATTAAATCTTCTGTAGGACTGGGAATAATCTTATATCAGGGTATAGGAGATACAATTAGGGTGTCCCTAACTGGAGATCCAGTAGAAGAAATAAAAACAGCTAAACTTATTCTTAAAACATTAGGTTACCGTAAAGGTGGTATAGAAGTTGTATCTTGCCCTACTTGCGGTAGGACCGAGATTGATTTAATTAAGCTTGCAAGTGACGTAGAGGATATGGTGGCCGATATTGACTTAGATATTAAGGTGGCTGTTATGGGATGCGTTGTGAATGGTCCAGGAGAAGCTAGGGAAGCAGATATAGGGATAGCTGGTGGTAAGGGAGTAGGCATTTTAATAAAGAAAGGCCGAGTAATTGCTAAGGTTCCAGAAGAGGAACTATTAGCTACTTTAAGAGAAGAACTGCTTAACTGGAAGGAATAGGAGATAAGTAAATGTTATTCTTTGAAGCATTTGATAAAATCACTGTAGATGATAGGTTGGAAAAACTTTTTAAAGAGGTAGATGTAATTAAAGTAGTTGTATCTAAGGAGAAGAAGACTGCATTAATACATACTGTAAGTAACCATATTATTCAGACTGCAGATATAAGGAAGATGGAAAATCTGCTTAACCAGCAGATTTTTTTTCATGCGGATAATAGGGCAATTATTAAAGCTAAATTTAAACTTTCAGCCCAATATGACCTATCTAATCTTTATCCAATATACCGAGAGTCCTTATTGGAGGAATTAAAGGAAGATAGTATTATTAATTATCATATCCTTGCCAATGGAAATGTATCTATAAAGGATATGAATATGAATATTAAGGTGAAGGATAATTATATAATAAAAGAAAAGATTATATTTATTAAGGAATTTCTTCAAGTGATTTTTAAGGAAAGATTTGACTACGATATTAATGTAGATTTTGAATTTATAAAAGAAAAAGTAAGTAAGAAACAAAGTAAAAGTACATATAGCCGTAATATAGGAAAACCAGTCAATACTAAGTTGAAAGAGAAAGAAGAAAAAGCAAGTGAAGCTAAGGCTAATGTTAATAACAAAAAGCCAGCTACTAATACTACAAATACAAGAAAAAGCTATGGTAAGTCACCTAGGAATCCCTCTCTTGTTTATGGGAGAAATTTTGATGGGGAGACTATACCAATAGTTGATATTATAGATGAGATTGGGGAAGTTGTAATTAAAGGACAATTAATCAATCTAGAAGTCCGTGGCTTACGAAATGAAAAAAGTTTGATAACATTTTCATTAACTGATTTTACTGACACTATAAAGGTTAAGATTTTTGCTAAAACTATAGATGAAGATGAGATTTTGGCAGGGCTTCAATCTGGAGGCTTCTATATGCTTAAAGGCTATGCCAAGATGGATACATTTGATAAAGAGATTACTGTTGGTTCAGTGTATGGTATCAAGACCATCAATGACTTTAGAGATATAAGAATGGATAACGCAGCTATAAAAAGGGTGGAGCTACATGCCCATACTCAGATGAGTGATATGGATTCTGTTGTTGATGTTAAAAAGCTTATTAAAACAGCCTTTTCATGGGGGCATTCAGCAATTGCTATAACAGATCATGGGGTTGTTCAGTCTTTCCCAGATGCTAACCATGCCCTAAACCCCAAGGATTACCATGATGAAGAAGAGAGGGAAAGGGCTAAAAACTTTAAGGTTATCTATGGTATGGAGGCCTATGTAGTTGATGACTTGAAGAAAGTTGTAACAAAGGGCAAGGGTCAAAGTTTAGACAGTTCTTTTGTAGTCTTCGATTTAGAGACAACTGGCTTTAGTAAGCATAATGATAGAATAATTGAAATTGGTGCTGTTAAGATTGATGCAGGAAAAAAAGTGGACAAGTATAGTTCATTTGTTAATCCAGAGACTCCGATTCCTTATAGAATTGAACAATTAACTGGGATTAATGATGATATGGTTATGGAATCTCCAACTATAGAGAATGTTCTGCCTGAATTTTTAGACTTTTGTAAAGGTTCAACACTGGTGGCACATAATGCATCATTTGATATGGGCTTTATAGAAGTTAATGCAAAAAAGCTAGGACTTGAGGCGGATTTTACTAGCATTGATACGGTTGGACTTTCAAGGATACTTTTACCTAACCTTAGTAGATTTAGACTTAATACTGTTGCCAAGGCCCTTGATGTAAAACTAGAAAACCATCATAGGGCAGTGGATGATGCAGGAGCTACAGCAGAAATCTTTTTAAAACTTGTTGATAAATTGAAGGAAGATGGTATAGACAATGTTGATGATATAGATAAGCTAGGTAGGTTGGAGCCGGAGGCTATTAAGAAACTTCCTTCTTTCCATACCATAATATTGGCTAAAAATGATATTGGAAGAGTTAATCTATATAAGTTAGTTTCGAAGTCACATATTGATTACTTTCATAGGCAGCCAAAGATACCTAAAAGCTTACTAGAGGAATGCAGGGAAGGACTTATAATTGGGTCTGCCTGTGAAGCAGGGGAGATATATTCTGCCATTCTTAATAAGCAATCGGGAGATCAATTAGATAGGCTGGTAAGTTTTTATGATTATCTAGAAATTCAGCCTTTAGGGAACAATGAGTTCTTAATTCGTGATGAAGGAAGTAGAGGAAGTAATATTAATTCTAAGGAAGATTTAATCGAAATTAATAAAAAGATTGTTACCCTTGGAGAGGAATATAATAAGCCAGTAGTTGCTACTTGTGATGTGCATTTTCTAAATCCAGAAGATGAAATATATAGACGAATTATAATGGCAGGTAAGGGATTTAAAGATGCAGATAATCAACCACCACTGTATTACCGTACTACAGAAGAAATGTTAGAGGAATTTTCTTATCTAGGTAGGGATAAGGCAGAAGAAGTAGTAATTACTAATACAAATTTAATAGCTGACCAGATTGAGAAGATTCAACCGGTACGTCCTGACAAATGCCCTCCGTTTTTGGAGAATTCAGAAGAGGAATTAAAGGCTATGTGCTTTGAAAAAGCTTATTCTATGTATGGCAACCCTCTTCCTGAGATTGTTGATAAACGCTTGAATCATGAATTAGAATCTATTATTAGTAATGGATTTGCAGTTATGTATATTATATCTGAAAAATTAGTGAAGAAATCCAATGAAGACGGATATCTAGTTGGTTCTAGGGGGTCTGTTGGGTCTTCATTTGTTGCAACCATGTCTGGAATTACTGAGGTAAATCCACTGCCACCTCATTACTACTGCCCTAGTTGTCAATTCTCAGACTTTGATTCTGAAGAAGTAAAATCATACGGGGGAAGTTCTGGATGTGATATGCCAGATAGAGACTGTCCTGAATGTGGGGAGCCTATGGAAAAGGATGGCCATGATATTCCTTTTGAGACATTTCTTGGTTTTAGTGGGGACAAGGAGCCAGATATAGACCTTAACTTCTCAGGAGAATATCAAAGTAAGGCCCATGAATATACGGAAAAGCTTTTTGGAAAAGGCCACACTTTTAGGGCGGGGACAATAGGTACTCTGGCTGATAGGACTGCCTATGGTTATGTAAAGAATTATTTTGATGAAAGAGATATTTATAAAAGGAATGTGGAAATTGACCGTATAATACAAGGCTGCGTTGGGGTTAGAAGAAGTACAGGCCAGCATCCCGGTGGTATAGTTGTATTACCCCATGGGGAAGACATTAATTCCTTTACACCTGTGCAAAAGCCGGCAAATGATATGAAAACAGATATTATCACAACCCATTTTGATTATCATTCCATAGAGCACAATTTACTTAAACTAGATATTTTAGGCCATGATGATCCCACTATGATAAAAGTACTAGAGGATTTGACTGGGGTTGATGCACAGAAGATTAGACTTGATGATGAGAAAGTTTTAAGTTTATTTACTGATACTAGTGCCTTAGGAATAAGTCCAAGGGATATAGGTGGATGTAAACTGGGTTGCCTTGGGGTTCCGGAGTTTGGGACTGACTTTGTTATGCAGATGGTTGAAGATACTAAACCAAAGACTTTTTCTGACTTGGTTAGAATATCTGGCCTATCCCACGGTACAGACGTGTGGCTTAATAATGCTCAAGTTTTAATACAGGATGGTAAATGTACTCTTTCAACTGCTATCTGTACCCGTGATGATATTATGACTTATCTTATATCAAAGGATGTAGAACCAGAATTATCATTTGATATTATGGAAAGTGTAAGAAAGGGTAGGGGCCTAAGACCAGAATGGGAAGAGGCAATGTTAGATAAGGAAGTTCCTGATTGGTATATATGGTCATGTAAACAGATAAAATACATGTTCCCCAAGGCCCATGCCGCCGCTTATGTAATGATGGCATTTAGGATTGCATACTTTAAGGTTTATTATCCTCTTGCTTATTATGCGGCTTATTTTTCCATAAGGGCTTCGTCATTTAATTATGAGCTTATGTGCTTAGGTAAAGAAAGGCTAGAGGAACATATTGCAGATTATAAGAGTAGGCATAATGAATTAACTAAGAAGGAGCAAGATACTCTTAGGGAAATGAGAATAGTTCAGGAAATGTATGCTAGAGGTTTTGAGTTTGTGCCAATAGACATTTATAGGGCTAAAGCCAATACTTTTCAGATTATTGATGGAAAGTTAATGCCAGCTCTTGATACCATAGATGGTATGGGAGAAAAGGCGGCTGAAGCAGCAGAAGAGGCTGCAAAGCAAGGCAAATTTATATCAAGGGAAGATTATAGGATAAGGACTAAAGTAAGCTCTACAACTGTAGACAAAATGGCCAACCTAGGAATGTTTGGAGACCTACCTTTATCTAATCAAATGTCATTAATGGATTTTTTATAAACAATATCTTAATAAGGTTAATACTTTAAATTTGGCATACTCCTTGATGGGTATGCCTAGTTTAAAGTTTATAATAATTTACTTCAGACTGGCAAAACACATAGTTTTTATAAGTTTTAAAAAAGCAAGAATTTTATGATGTTGCAAAATGGAGACCTTAATTAAGTGCTGTGTCTGAGAGAATTTAAACCAATGGTGAAGATGGAGAAACAAAAGCTAATTTTGTATTTAAAGGATGGAGGCGATATGACACTTACAATATACGTCACGTATGTTTTTACTTCCAGAGGATGTGCGTGGATTAGAGTCTCAGAATCACCAACGGGAAAAATCTATATCTAAATCAAAGCAGTGGATATTGA
>CAYOAJ010000101.1:0-7519 GCA_964401895.1 uncultured Herbinix sp. | reverse complement strand
AGCAGAAGTTTGCTTAATAAAAGTTTATGAGTAGAGAAAGAGGTAATTTATCAATTAGTTCGGAGAATATATTTCCGATTATTAAGAAGTGGTTATATTCAGATCATGATATTTTTATTAGAGAGCTTATCTCAAATGCTAGTGATGCAATCACTAAATTGAAAAAGCTTGATATTATGGGAGAGGTTGATATCCCAGAGGGTTATGAATACAAGATTATTGTAACAGTTAATCCAGAAGAAAAAACAATAAAGTTTACTGATAATGGTATCGGTATGACATTTGATGAGGTTAAAAGTTACATTAATGAGATAGCATTTTCAGGTGCACAACAATTTGTAGACCAATATAAAGACAAGGCTAGTGACGATCAGATTATTGGGCATTTTGGATTGGGATTTTATTCTGCTTTTATGGTAGCTGATAGGGTTACTATAGATTCCTTATCCTATCAAGAGGATGCAAAGGCTGTTAGCTGGGAATCTGAAGGTGGAATAAACTTTGAGATGGGTGAAGGAAGCAGAGATCAATGGGGTACAGATATCACCTTGTATTTAAATGAGAAAAGCTATGAGTTTTCCAATGAATACCGAGTTAAAGAGGTTATTAAAAAGTACTGTTCATTTATGCCGATAGAAATATACTTTGTTAATGAGGGTGTTGAAGTTGAAGATGATACTGTTGACGCAAGTGTAGATGAAGATGGCAAGGTGACAGAAGATAAGAAAGCAAAGGAGAAGCCACAACCTCTTAATGATACTAGTCCTCTTTGGACAAAGCATCCTAATGAATGTAGTGATGAGGAATATAAGGAGTTTTATAGAAATATTTTCAATGATTATAAAGAGCCTTTATTTTGGATACATTTAAATATGGATTATCCTTTTAATCTAAAGGGTATATTGTACTTCCCTAGAATTAATAGCCAGTATGATTCAATGGAAGGGGTAATAAAGTTATATAATAACCAGGTTTTTGTGGCAGATAATATTAAAGAGGTTATCCCAGAGTATTTGATGTTGCTTAAGGGAGTAATTGATTGTCCAGACCTACCTCTAAATGTATCTAGAAGTGCACTGCAAAATGATGGTTTTGTTCAAAAGATCTCAGATTATATATCTAAAAAGGTAGCAGATAAACTTTCAGGTATGTATAACGTTGAAAGAGAAGAGTATGAGAAATACTGGGATGATATTAGTCCATTTGTGAAATTTGGATATCTAAAAGATGATAAATTCAGAAAAAAAATTGAAGACTCCATTATTTATAAAAATTTAGATGGTAAATATATTACTTTGGATGAATATATAGGTTATGAAGAACAAGCAGATGATGAAGAAGAAAAAACAGATGATGAAGAAAAAGCTATTGTCTATTATGTGACAGATGAAGTACAACAAAGTCAATATATTAATATGTTTAAGGAGGAAGGGTTGGATGCCTTAATTCTAACTCATAACATAGATCAAGCCTTTATAAATCAGCTGGAATTCCATAAAGAAGATATTAGTTTCCAAAGGATTGATGCTGATATTACGGAAAGTTTTAAAGATGAAATAGGGGAAAAGGATGGAAAGGACTTGGAGAAGGCAACAAAGAATATGACCAAGTTATTCCGCAAACTTCTTGATAAAGATAAACTAGAGGTTAAAGTTGAAAAGCTTAAGAATGACAGGATATCCTCTATGATAACACTTTCTGAAGAAAACAGAAGAATGCAAGATATGATGAAGATGTATGGTATGGGAGTAGCTAACACTGACCTGGATGGAGAAGGGGAAGTATTAGTTCTAAACTCCAATAATAAACTAGTAAAACATATTATTGACAATGAAAAATCAGAAGTGACTCCAATGATTTGTGAGCAGCTATATGATTTGGCAGTGTTGGGTCAGCGTCAATTAGAGCCAGATGCTATGACCAAATTTATTCAAAGAAGTAATGACCTAATGTTAAAGTTAGCAGATTAGTAATTATTCTACTTTATAACAGGGGGATATGCTCATTAACTATCCATATGTAGGGATGGTAGTTAATGGGCTTATCCCCTTATTTTTATTATAAAAACAAATTATATCTTTATAAATCTAAAAAACTGTGTTATCATGTAGTAACATAAACTATGTTATATAGAACATAAGGCTATTGGATATACTTATACAATGGCCTAAAAGCATAAAAACTAGGAGGATTATTATGTCATACAGAATAATAGGCGATAGTTGTACTGACTTGCCAGAAGAATTAAAGAAGGATAAACATTTTAGATTGGTACCCCTGACACTATTAATAGATGGTGAAGAAATCATAGATGACGAAACTTTCCACCAGAAAAGTTTTATAGAAAAGGTAAAGGCCTCTTCAAAAGGACCAAAGTCTGCATGTCCTTCTCCAGATGATTATATGAAAGAATTTGATTTTGATGGAGATATTTATGTTGTGACTCTTTCGTCAAAGTTAAGTGGTTCATATAATAGTGCAGAATTAGCTAAGCGACTATATCTAGAAGAAAACCCAGGTAAAAACATCGAGATTTTTGATTCAAGGTCGGCTTCCGTAGGCCAGACCCTAATTGCAATGAAGATAAAAGAACTTGCTGAGCAAGGTCTTTCTTTTAATGATATAGTAGAAAAAGTAAATGAATTTCGTAATGGTATGAAGACAAAGTTTGTTCTTGAAACCTTAGAGACATTTATTAAAAACGGAAGGATAACAGGTATACAGGCTATCTTAGTTAATACCCTTAATATTAAGCCCATTATGGAAGGGACAAAAGAAGGATCAGTTGCTAAGCTAGATCAAAGTAGAGGAATAAAAAGGGCGCTAAAGCGAATGATTGAGATAATAGAAAAGGATGTTGTAAAGCCTAGTGAACGAATCTTTGCTATTGCCCACTGTAATAATTTTGAGCGAGCAAAATTTGTTTGTGAAGAGGTATTAAAAAGGGTTCCTTTTAAAGACTATCTTATAGTAGACACTGCAGGTGTTAGTACCACTTATGCTAATGAGGGTGGAGTAATAGTTGCATACTAATGTAAGAAAGTAAAGGAACTTGACATTTCATTTATAGATAATTATACTTATTTAAGCGAGATATATAAGCTGGGGCAGATTTTTATCTGCATCAGCTTTTCTTTTAATAGGAGGGAATTAAATGAAAAGTACTGAAGAAAATAAGATGGGCACTATGCCCATAAATAAGTTGCTTATATCTATGTCTGTGCCAATGATGATTTCCATGATGGTTCAGGCGCTTTATAATATAATAGACAGTATGTTTGTTGCTAAAATTAACGAAAATGCTTTAACCGCTCTTACCTTGGTGTTTCCAGTACAACAACTAATGAATGGAGTCGCAATTGGTACTGGAGTAGGTGTTAGTGCCTTCTTGGCTAGAAGTCTTGGTGAGAGGAATTATAAAAGGGCAAATGCAACTGCTACAAATGGTGTCTTTTTAGCATTAGTTGGTTCTCTTGCCTTTGCTATACTAGGTGCTTTATTTGGCAAGAGTTTTATACTAAACCAAACGGACGATACACAGATCATTGGATATGCAATAGACTATTTACTCATAGTAACAATATTTTCTTTCGGGCTTTTTATTCAGATAATATTTGAGAAGCTTTTGCAATCTACAGGGAAAATGATGTATAGTATGATATCTCAGATAGCTGGTGCTGTAATTAATATTATCCTTGACCCAATTTTAATATTTGGTTTATTTGGCTTCCCAGAGCTTGGAGTAAAAGGGGCCGCCATAGCAACTGTAATAGGACAAACAGCTGGTGGGGTATTAGGAATATACTTTAATTCTAGAAAAAACAAAGAAATCAACTTATCATTTAAAGGCTTTAGGCCAAACCTAAATGTAATAAAAAATATTTATGCTATAGGATTCCCATCAATTATAATTCAAACTATAGGTTCTCTTTTAACATTTTTTATGAATAAACTTTTGATTACTTTTACTCATACAGCTGTTTCTGTATACGGTGTTTATTTCAGGCTGCAAAGTTTTGTCTTTATGCCTGTCTTTGGGATAAATAATGGTATGGTTCCTATTATTTCTTATAATTATGGGAAGAAAAACAAGGACCGTATTCTAGAAACCATTAAACTTAGTATTATTCTTGCAGTTATTATTATGCTATTAGGGCTTGCAGTCTTTCAAATTATACCGGATAAACTTTTAGCCTTGTTTGATGCATCTAAAGAGATGTTAGAGATTGGTATTCCTGCACTAAGAATTATCAGTTTAAGTTTTATCTTTGCAGGATTCTCTATAGTATCTGCTTCTGTATTTCAGGCACTAGGGTATGGAATCTTATCTTTAGTCAATTCCATTACAAGGCAGCTGATTTTTATATTACCCCTAGCATATATTTTCGGACATTTTTTTGGACTAAGAGAAGTTTGGTTTTCAATTCCAATAGCTGAGATAAGTTCTCTTATCTTAAGCGCTATATTTTTGAACTATGTACTAAAGAAAAAGGTTTACCCACTAGGGGATAAAAAGAAATAATGTTATACACAAAAAAGGGACAAACTACTAACAGTAGTTTGTCCCTTGGTAATTAAAATTAATTGATTTCTAGATAATCAACATATGCATCCCAAGTACCATCGTCTGCTGTTACTACCAATTCAACTTCTTGATAGCCAGCCCTATGGTTAACATTATCTATAGTATATACTGCAGGATAAGGTCCGCCATAGTAGAAGGTACCTACATATTGGCCGCCAATTTTTAAATCAACTCTTGCCAGGTTGTTATTATCAGAACATCCGCGAAGTGAAAAGCTGTTGTTACCACTACTGAAATTGTGATTAAACTTAACGGAATCGTTGTTGGCATATAAAGCCACTCCTGAGAATGGATCATTAATTCTGCCAGCATAAGGACCACCGATTGTCATGCTTTCACATTCTATTTTATTAGTAGTTTGGCCAGGTTCTGGTTCTGGTTCTGGTTCTGGTTGCGGCTGTGGATCAGGATTATATCCGCCACCGCCACTAATATCTAGATAATCAACATATGCATCCCAAGTACCATCATCTGATGTTACTACCAATTCAACTTCTTGATTGCCAGCGCTTATATTAACATCATCTATAGTGTATACTGCAGGATAAGATCCTCCATAATAGAAGGTTCCCTTGTGTTGACCTCCAACCATTAGCTCAACTTCAGCCATATTGTCATTATTAGAGGAACCACGAAGTGAGAAACTATAGTTTCCACCTTCAAAATTCCGGTTGAATTTAACTGCATCGTCGTTGGCATATAAAGCTACTCCTGAAAATGGATTGTTAATAGTGCCAGCATAAGGGCCTTCGATAGTCATGCTTTCGCATTCTATTCTATCAGCACCTTGTTCAGGGCCAGGGTCAGGTTGTGGACCAGGATCATATCCTCCACCGCTTCCACCGACATTAAGGTAATGGCTATATACATTTGCGCTTCCGCTACTTTGCCATCCTTCAACAGTTAGAGCAATTTCGTACATTTTACCTAGAGGCATGCCTCTGCTTTCCCAAGCATTAAAATGCTGGCTAACAGATATTGTTCCACTAGTACGTTTGGAAGTTCTAACACTCCAGTATTGTTGGAAAGTAGTATTTCCCTTAATAGAAGGTTGGTTAACTCTAGTGGTTTCATATATATCATATGTACCACCGTCAACAGTAATAGTACCCTTGGATTGTGCTCCAGGTGGACGCCAATTTCCCCAACTGTCTATAATATAGAATTCAACAAGAGGACTGCTTGTCCATCCATAGATACAAAGATATGAATTTCCACTTGGTCGGTAGTCAACCCCAAAATCAACAGAAATATTGCCTAATTGTTGGTGAGTTTGGGTTTCGTTGAATTTTTTGCCTTTACGGAATAATGCATTGTTGATATTATTCCATTCACAGCTAAAGTTACCTCCGTTATTAAGTGTCATGCTAGTGTTGCCTGAGTCTTTCCATAACTCGTAATCGTAGCCGTCATGGGTTCCAGTCTCATTTGAAGTAATTGTTCTCTGTCCAAATGCTATACTTGAGGGAAAAATAAGTGATAAACATAGTAGAACAGCTGAAAATAGTTTAAATTTTTGCTTCATGGTACTTCTCCTTTCGAAATTAAATCCCCAATTTTATAGTTACTTATTAAAACAATAAGTTGTGATACCATTATGTATTAACAAAAGTCTGATTAAGTCCCTCGAGGTTTTTGACTTGGACTTTATGTAAACATATGGTGGGTGAATATTCACAAAAACATAATAGCATATAATGGTTATTTATGCAAGACATTAACCGAAAGTTCTTGTTTATTAAAATATATAGTTATTTAATCAAAAAAGTAAGAAATAACAACAAAAAAATAGCATTTTGCACAAAAGTGAATTTATCAATAAAAATTAATAATAAATGCTACTATAAAAGAACAAATTGAGCATATTTTAAAAATAGTTCACAATATAATGAGGAAAAAACTTATAGAAAGCAGCGACAAATTAATTGCTAGCTGCCTTCTATAAGTGAAATGTTATATTATTCTTGTCTTGTAAACTTTTTTTCCAGATATTCAAGAATTTTATAAAGACCTGTAGCCACAATGCATAGTATAACAATTGATGTGATTACAAAATCCAATTTAAAAACCTGACTTCCATAAATAATCAAGTAGCCTAATCCTGCTTTAGCGGCAAGAAATTCTCCTATAATAACACCAACTAAGGAAAGGCCAATGTTAACTTTCATCTGACTAACTATAGAAGGAATATTTGAAGGAATAACAACCTTTAATAGAACATCCTTTTTATTTCCCCCAAGAGTCTTAATTAATTTTATCTTTTCTTCTTCTACTGCTTTAAAATCTGAATATAAAGTAATTATAGTACCAAAAACTGCTACTGAAACTGCCGCTACAATTATTGTTTTCATGTTATTACCTAGCCAGACAATAAACAAAGGGGCTAAGGCAGATTTAGGTAGACTATTTAAAACCACCAGATAAGGCTCCAATATTTTAGCTATATTTCCATTCCACCATAATATAATACCAATAGAAACTCCTAAAAAATTTACAAGAAAGAAACTAATCAGGGTTTCTAGTAAGGTAACTCCAGTATGATAAAAAAGTTCTCCATCAGAAGCCATGCTAGTCATGGTTTTTATGATTCTTGAAGGGCTTGAGAAAATAAAAGAGTTTAATATACCCGCATATGCTGTTATTTCCCACAAACCTACAAAGGCAACTAATATTATAATCTGATAAAAGCGGTTTTTCCTTTGCCGATTTTGATGTTTTTTTATAAAATCCACTTGAGCAGTAGATATGTCAGAATTATTAGCTAATAATTTGTCATTCTTTCTTTTCATTATGATCCAACTCCCTCCAAATACTGTTAAAATAATTTTTAAATTCTGGGGCACTTCTAGACTTAAAGGGAGTTCTATCTTTAATAGAATAATTAATATCAAATATGCTTTTTACAGTTCCTGGCCGTTCTGACAGTACAATTAC
>CAYOAJ010000100.1:0-7585 GCA_964401895.1 uncultured Herbinix sp. | reverse complement strand
GTAATAGGCTCCAAACCGCACTCAATAAGGTACTTTATACCGGGAAGTTCCTTGCTAATTTGCCATCTCCCTTTTACATAAAAAATCAGCATAGCTAGTAATGTATGACAAGCCATGCTGATATTTTTTATATAATTTGTATGATTATTTACTAGAAACTTCACTAATTCTTTCCATTAATTCATCTGGATTAAGACCATGTACATAAGCCGCTTCTTCTAAAGTCTCTGATTGAGCAGAAGGACATCCTAGGCAATGCATACCCATTTCCATTAATACTGGAATTATACTCTGGTCAGTTGCAATTGCTTGGCCAATTGTCATGTCTTTTGTTATATTACTCATAAGTTTACCTCCTTAAATATATATATAATAAACAAGTAATTTATCTATGTCTAGTATTGCTAGAATCTTATTATATATTATCATTTCTTTATCGTCAACTTATTTTATAAAAACATAGGACTTGAATTATTAGCTTAGCTGTATTAAAATATACTTTGTTGAACAATAAAGGAGGGAAGAACAATGGCTTATGTTATCAGTGATGAGTGTATTAGCTGTGGTGTTTGCGAAAGCGAATGTCCTACAGGAGCAATCTCCGAAGGAGATCCTATTTACGTAATTGATCCAGATACATGCATAGATTGTGGTGTTTGTGAAGACGCTTGCCCTACAGGTGCAATATCTGCATCATAAATATTTTAAAATCTTACATAAAGATTTAAGCTATTAGATTATCCCTGGAGGTTAACCTAATAGCTTTTTTATTTATATGTATACATTATTCTTCTTAAAGTATTTTGACTTTTTTCTTCTTGGTGTTTTTCCAGCAGCCGCTAACATTCTACTGTTTTGATATTCTCTCAATGTGGCATCAAAGTTCCTATAACGTTCTTCATCCTTTTCTTCTTGTAATCTCATAAGATAATTCATCTCTCTGCTAACACTTTCGGTAACATTATTACTAATATCATCTGATAATATGTGATTATTATCTTTAAGTGCATTGCTAATGATATCATTCATAAGGGCCCTAAATTGTAGCATCTTATCATTATTAACTTCTTGAATACTATTGGTGTCACTATTAACAAGGCTTGTCCCTTCTTCAAGTTCTTCAACTTCCTTACCCTCATCAACTGGCTCATCACCGGACATCTCTAATACTTGCTTATTCAATTTGTCTTTTAAACGGCATGTACTTATATGATCTAGCTTGTCCATCTTATGTATATTAGGTAGCAGCATTTTTATAGCCTTAAGTTGGAACCCTTCTTCCTTAAGGTCTCTAACTTTTTTAAGAAGGTTAATATCTGCTTCTTTATAATAACGGTGACCTAATTCATTACGTTCAATAGGGAGTTCAAGCTCCTCCTCCCAATATCTTAATACATGGGATTCAACTTCAACTCTCTTTGATGCTTCTGAAATCATAAACCTAAGCTCATCCATCTATACACCTCCCTGTAATTGTAATTATTTACCGTCTTTTACATTATAGCATAACAACCATCTAATGCAATAGAAATACTATATTTTATGCTAAAACTTATCGACATAAAAAGGGAGAACCCATAAGAAGGTTCTCCTATTCAACAGATTTACTCTTAATATTCTAAATTACCAAATTTGGTGTATTCTGCCAACCATGCTAGCTTCACAGTTCCTGTAGGACCATTTCTTTGCTTACCAATAATAACTTCAGCAACTCCTGGCTCCTCTGTATCATGATTATAATATTCATCACGATAAAGAAACATAACTATGTCGGCATCCTGCTCTATAGCACCTGACTCTCTTAAGTCAGAAAGCATTGGTCTCTTATCTGGCCTTTGTTCCACTGCACGGCTCAGCTGAGACAAAGCTACAACTGGTACATCAATCTCCCTAGCTAGAGCCTTTAATGCCCTTGAAATTTCCGCAATTTCCTGTTGTCTTGATTCTGCCCTTTTACTTCCAGACATCAATTGAAGGTAGTCAATTATAACTAGTCCTAGATTCTTTTCTAACTTTAATTTACGACATTTTGACCTTAACTCACTAACTGAAATCGAAGAAGTATCATCTATAACTAAGTTAGAATCACCGATTATTCTTGCACTCTCCATCAAATCAGCCCATTCATCGCTAGATAAAGAACCGGTTCTAATAGATTGAGAGTCTACTTTAGAATTCATTGCTAGAAATCTCTTAACCAATTGATCCTTTGACATCTCCAAACTGAAGATGGCTGTTGTTACATTAGATTTAATTGCTGCATATTCAGCTATATTTAGGGCAAATGCTGTCTTACCCATAGATGGCCTTGCAGCAATAAGTACCAAGTCTGAAGGTTGAAGCCCAGCCGTCTTATAATCCAGATCATAAAATCCTGTAGCAACACCAGTTACACTTCCTTTATTCTTTGCCGCAGCCTCTATACTATCTATAGAATTAAGAACAATCTCCTTAATATCAACAAATTCCTTGGAACCACGATTTTGTACGATATCAAATACTTGCTTCTCTGTTTTATCTAAAATATCGTCCAAACTCTCTTTATCCATATAACATGAGCTAGCCGTCTCCTCAGCTGACTTTATAAGCCTTCGCAAAATTGCTTTCTCTTTCACAATTTGTGCGTAATACCTTACATTAGCTGAGGTGGGAACTGCATCCACCAAGTCTCTAATAAACTCTAAACTACATACTTGGGGAGGTACATCCTTTTCTCTTAATCTATCCTGAAGAGTAATTAAATCCACAGGCTTACCTTCATTATGAAGTTCTTGCATGGTTTCAAACAAGCTTGAATATTGTTGCTCATAAAAATCTTCACTTGTAATTATCTCAGACGCTGCAACTATTGCATCTTTATCCATAATCATAGAACCTACGACAGATTGCTCTGCCTCCGAACTATGTGGTAAGACTCTCTTTACAAAAGCTTCATCCATGGTGTTTCATTCCCCCTAATGACCTAACTATCTATATCGCTTTAACTATAACTTTTATCTGGATCGTCACTTCAGGATGAAGTCTCACTGGCACATTATATTCTCCTGCAGCCTTAATTGGTTCATCCAAATGCACTTTCTTTCTATCAAGTTTATATCCAAATTGTTCTTCTACAGAATTAGCAATCTCCATTGTGGTGATTGAACCAAATGCTCTACCACCTTCACCTATTTTAAGTTCCATATTAACAGTTATATCTTCTAACTTTTTACCAAACTCCTGCGCCTCTTCTAAAATTTCATCTTTTTCTCTTTTATCTGCGGCTCTTTGCTTCTTAAGATTGTTAAGGTTTTGTTTGGTTGCCTCAACACCTAAATTGTTTGGAAATATATAATTTCTTGCATAACCAGCCTTAACATCAACAACCTCACCCTTTTTCCCTAGGGATTTTACATCCTCATATAAAATTACCTTCATTTTAAAATCCTCCATTCTATTTATTTCTAAAGTTCATTATTCTCTATCATAGACAATAATGTTGCCTTTAAATCCTCAATAGCCTCATCAACTGAAGTTCCTTCTAGCTGGCAACCAGCAACACTTAGGTGGCCACCACCTCCAAACTTCTCCATTATAACTTGCACATTAACCTCATCTATAGATCTAGCACTAACATAAACTTTGTTGTTATAGTCTGTAAATACAAATGTAGCTTTTATACCAGCCACATTTAGCAGCTCATTGGCTATCTGTGCCGCTAACACAGTTGGACTTTCCACCTGTGTCCCATCACAAGTAGCTATGGCAAATTCTTCTTCAAATATCTCTGCATTAGCTATAGCATCAGCCTTGGCCTTAACATCAATAACATCACTACGGAAGGACTTTCGTAGTCTTGTTACATCTGCACCATTTCTCCTTAGATAAGCTGCTGCCTCAAATGTTCTAACCCCTGTTTTAGTTAGGAAGTTATTGGTATCAATCATTATACCTGCATATAAGGCATCTGCTTCTAGGGGTTTCAACTTTAAGTTCCCTCCAATATACTGGAGAATCTCAGCAATCATCTCACTGGTAGAAGAGGCAAATGGCTCTATATAAGACAAGACTGCCTTATTAATAGCCTCATCAGTCTGTCTATGGTGATCAAAGATTACTATAGTATCACAATAATCTACCAACTCTTCACATTCTAATAAACTTGGCTTGTTGGTATCAACAATAACAAGAAGAGTATCAGCATCAACCACTTCAAGAACCTGTTCATTGTTTAAAAACAAATCCTCTTCATATTCAGGGTTGTCTACAAAACGGCTCATCATAGACCTTAAGGAATTTGTCACTTCATTAATTACTATGTGTACCTTTTTGTTAAATGCTTTGGCAATTCGATAGACACCAATTGAAGCTCCAAAGGAATCCACATCACCTATCTTATGTCCCATTACAATAATTTTATCTTTGGTCTCCACTAGTTCTCTAAAGGCTTGAGCCTTAACCCTAGCCTTAACCCTAGTATTCTTCTCTACCTGTATGCTCTTTCCACCATAATATGAAATCTTTTCTCTATTCTTAACAACCGCTTGGTCTCCTCCCCTACCTAGGGCTAAGTCCATTGCAGCTCTTGCATATTCATATCCTTCATTATAAGTATCTGCATTTACCCCTAGTCCAATACTAATGGTAACAGCCATATCATTTCCAATGTTTATGTTCCTTACTTCTTCTAGAATAGAAAACTTACTTTCTTGAAGCTGTGATAAATATTTGTATTGCATAACAAAAACATACTTATCTTTCTCCAGCTTTTTAATTATAGCATCTAGCCCCTGCATATATTTGTTAATCTTCCTATCAACCAAAGCAGTAAGTAGGGACCTCCTAACCTCTTCAACTGTAACTAAGGCTTCCTCATAATTATCTATATATAAAAGTCCAGTAATTAATTTCTGATCTCTATTATCCTTCTGTAATTGAACGTTCTCAGTTTCATCATAGAAATAGATGGCAACTAAAGAATAACCTTCATCTTCTAACTTTGTCGCATCTATATGATCCCAGTTCTTATCAGAGTCTAAAGAAGGCACAAGAAGATTACGCAGAAGAACCCTATAATTTCTCTCATTATATTCAAGATAAACTTCCTCATCCAATACTTGATCTGGTAAATGTTCTTCTGTAAGCTCAGGGAATATCTGAGATAAGTTTTTCTTGCTTGAATCTTTTTCTTTAAGCAAATCCATAAACTCATCATTACCCCATTGAATCCTACCATCTAAATTAATAATTGCATAGGGTAGGTCCAATTCCTTCAGCATACGTTTTTGTACTTGTCCATAGTCCATTGCATATATAATCAATTCATTAGCAATTTTATCTCTTCTCACTATAAATATAAGTGTGGTAATTATAAAGTAGATTAAGACAAAAATCGTCACCATAAATCCTGCATCTTTATCTATAAGATAGATAAACAAGTTCATAACTATTAATAATAAGGTTAATATAACTGGCCAGTATAGATATCTTTTTAATGCACCATGCCCTTTTATATTCTTGTCCATAATTAACTCCTTTATAGTTCCGTTTGAATATAAGTATAACATTTTATTTTCTTAATTGAAAGAGTAGGTCTTAATTGAAAGAAAGATTTTATTATAAAAAGCCCTTGTTAGTCTTGATACAAGGGCTTTTAGATTAGTTCTCTATTAAATTATTTAATATAAAATTAATCACTTGAGTATGGTAATAATGCAACATGTCTTGAACGTTTTACAGCAACTGTAAGTGCTCTCTGATGTTTAGCACAGTTACCTGTAATTCTTCTAGGAAGAATTTTGCCTCTTTCAGAAACAAACCTTCTTAGTTTGTTAACATCTTTATAATCAACACCATCATATTTTTTGTCAGCACAAAAGGCACAAACCTTTTTCCTTCTACGTCCAAAATTTCTTTTTGGACCTCTGTAGTTTCCTGCCATCTTACAACCTCCTTATCCGATATAGTTGTATCTAATATTAATTAAACGGTAATTCTTCGTCAATTCCGTCTGGAATATTCATAAAACCATCCCCAACATCACTGCTAGGTTGGGAATTAACATTACCACTCTCGTTGCGAAGAGCATCACTAGTTGCTTTACTTTCAACAAATTCAACTTCCTCAACAACAACATCCGTAGTATAAACCCTTTGACCTTCTTTATTAGTATAACTACCAGTTTGTATTCTACCAACAGCACCCATCTTCATACCTTGAACAAAATATTTTTCAACAAATTCAGCTGTCTTTCCAAAGCTAACACAGTTAATAAAATCTGCATCTTGATTATCGTTAGCTCTCTTAAATCTACGATCAACTGCCAAGGTATATCTGGCTACTGCTACTGGACTTTCCCCTTGGGAATACCTTATATCTGGATCTCTGGTCAAACGTCCTATTAATATAGCTTTATTCATAAATAACTACCTCCTTCTTATTTATGCCTTAGAGTAGCAAGTCTAATGTTAAGCATCTTTTCTAATAAAAAGATATCTTAAAACATTATCTAAAATACGAACTCTATCCTCTACTTCAGCTGGAACAGTAGATTCAGCATCAAATTGAATGAAATAGTAATAGCCTTCTTTTATCTTTTCGATCTCATAGGCTAATCTCTTTTTTCCCCAGTCATCAACTTCGGTAACATTACCACCAAATCTTGCAATCAGATCTTTCACTGATTCCAAAGTCGCTGCTCTGGCTTCATCATCAATCTTTGCATTTACAACTAAGGCTAATTCATATTGATTCATAGTTGTTTTGCACCTCCTTCTGGACTCTGGCCCTTTTATAAAAAGAGCAAGGAATATTTTTTAACATATCACAGTATGTGATGATAACACAACTTATCCAATAAAACAAGTAATAATTTCAACAATTTCCAAAGACTTAATTCATCACAATGCCTATTTTCCTCTAATAATAGTTACTGCTTGATTTAAATTCTCTATTTGAACCTTTTTATATTTACCTCCATACTCACCATCAATAGTCCACTTAATTGGCCGGCCTGATATGAGTTGTAACTTCTTCACTGGCAGATAAATAATATGTTCACTTTCAGTGTTACCATGCATCAAATCATTAACAATAGCCTGCAAATCCAGTACATTCTGTGGAACCTTAATAAAAACTCCTTCAAAAACTCCATCATCTAGCATTACATCCTTACCTGTAATCCCCTTAAATCCTCCTACTGAACTAGAATTAGCTATCATTCCATAGATAAATTCATCTTCTATAATCCTATCCTCAGAAAGAATTTTAACATGATAGGACTTCCATTTTGGTATACTTTTTATACCTTCTAGTATGTATGCAAGTCTACCTAATATATTTTTTGTTGTCTGAGGGGTAACATAGGAAGTGTCGGTAAATATACCAAAGGCGGCAGCATAAGCAAAGTATATGCCATTCAACTTTCCTATATCGCAGGGGAAAGGTTCCCCCTTCAAGACAGTCTCCGCAGCCTCTAAGATATTCTTAGGAAGGCCAAGACTATATGCAAAATCATTAGTTGTGCCAGATGGTATAAAGCCAATATCAATATTCTTATTAAGTTGTATCATTCCTGAGATAACTTCATTTAAAGTACCATCTCCCC
>CAYOAJ010000099.1:0-7614 GCA_964401895.1 uncultured Herbinix sp. | reverse complement strand
TAATCAACGTCGCCACGAAGGGATTCGAACCACTACATGTAAACTATTACTGGTGAGGATGAAGGAATCTGAACCTTAACCTTTATCCATAATCTCATAAAATAAATATTACAAACTACAACAACACAAGCCTACGTTCTTCCGAGGTCTTTAATTCCACTTTTTATTTCTCTCAAATATTACAAGCTACTAAAACTTCGTATTTTGCTTCATATGCCGGTTCATAGTTTTATTTCTCTCAAATATTACAAGCTACTAAAACATGAATGGAGATTTGAAATACTTCGCTTACGTTTTATTTCTCTCAAATATTACAAGCTACTAAAACACAGGTTTCATTGAACTTAAACCCATCATGTTTTATTTCTCTCAAATATTACAAGCTACTAAAACATTCTCATTCCATGATTGAAAAATAAAGTGTTTTATTTCTCTCAAATATTACAAGCTACTAAAACAAAGGCGACCGCGTCGTAATCGGATACGACGTTTTATTTCTCTCAAATATTACAAGCTACTAAAACGGATACATTGAATTTGCGTCCCAAGCAGTAGTTTTATTTCTCTCAAATATTACAAGCTACTAAAACAAGTGTTAGAAGATATAATAAACGCTCATGTTTTATTTCTCTCAAATATTACAAGCTACTAAAACGCAACACCACACCCATGACAATGAAACACTGTTTTATTTCTCTCAAATATTACAAGCTACTAAAACTTTCTAACGGATAACCATTTGCGTTTATATGTTTTATTTCTCTCAAATATTACAAGCTACTAAAACTGTATAAGTAACTATCTCTATGACCCGTTTGTTTTATTTCTCTCAAATATTACAAGCTACTAAAACGAACATGACGCTTAAACTGTTTACACGTGTGTTTTATTTCTCTCAAATATTACAAGCTACTAAAACTTTATTTGATTAGAGCCTTTAAATAGGTAGGTTTTATTTCTCTCAAATATTACAAGCTACTAAAACCACGCTGTGCTTTATTATATTTAGTACTGTGTTTTATTTCTCTCAAATATTACAAGCTACTAAAACGTCTTAATCTAACAACCTTTTTAGCGTCTTGTTTTATTTCTCTCAAATATTACAAGCTACTAAAACTTACAGTTCTAATTAAGCACGCGAAACCTAGTTTTATTTCTCTCAAATATTACAAGCTACTAAAACAATGCTATGAGTAGAACATTTACTGTAAAAGTTTTATTTCTCTCAAATATTACAAGCTACTAAAACTTTATCACTGAAAAGTTAAATTTAAATGGGTTTTATTTCTCTCAAATATTACAAGCTACTAAAACCTAACCCTCGTGCAGATGGATCAATTACAGTTTTATTTCTCTCAAATATTACAAGCTACTAAAACCTCAAATCAACTCATAATTCATATTGAGAGTGTAAAACTCACATTTTAGGATTAGTTTTCAGTTAGTAGCATTCTAACTGTCTAAATCGCTTGTAGTGTAATTATATCATAAAGGTATTATCTATATACTCTTTTATTAATGCAAAATCTAATTTTGATTGACTTAAATATTGATCAATAATAACCTTAATATTAGAAAATATATCCGCTTCTGGACTATTGGTTAATGCCCTTATTTCTTTAAACATATCCTGGATAACTATCTCGTGATAATCATTTATCAATACTCTCGTATTATCTTGTTCTTTTAAATGATCTAATATCGCAAGATCCATTTCAAACACAATCACGTAAGCGTCCAGTTCTCTTAAGGTGTTTAGTATTTCTATAATTTCTATATTAGTTAACCCTAGACAAGCGTATGGAATAAATATAATAATTTCTTTCTTTTTCGAAAAAGTTATCATCAAGTCAATTAACATCAACTTACTGTCTAATATACTATGATTTAAATAATCACTTTTTACTGAATCTAACTGTATTAACTTAATTAAATCTTTCTCTATTGTTGGGGATAGTGATAATTCAAAGTTATCATTATTTTGAATATTATTAATCTCTCTTACAATTTTCTCAAACTTTTCGACAACTATCACTAATGAACTGCTTATGTTATTATCAAAATTAACTAAATCATATAATTGATTTGATATTTGAGTCTTTATACTTCTTGGTTTTAAGTAATCTTCTATTGATGGAACTATAGACAATAAATCAAATGATGTTTTCTTGAGTAACTCTGAGTTATCAAACACTTCAATTGATGATGTTTCTTTAGTTTCCATTCCTGTCTTAAACCAAATTGAGAAAGATGATAAAAAGATATCTCTAATATTTGAATCGTTAGTTAAGAATACATTCAATCCTTTTGATACTTCTATATTAATAGTTTCATTAAGGATGATTTTCATAGAAATATGTTCCTTTCTGATGTATGTAGTACTTCGCTTTTTGAATCACTTATTATTACCTCAATATCATTAAACTGCTTCTCAGTTATAGATAAGACGCTAATTTCTCCATTACATGGAGCGTTACTTCTAACTCTATCAACATAATATTTCATGACTGATCTGTTCTTTACTATTTTTGTATATATAGAGTACTGAAACATTACAAATCCGTTTGAAATTAAAAATTTTCTAAACCTTCGATATTCTCTATTTTCTAAGGAAGTATACGTAGGTAAATCAAACATTACAATTAGTCGCATAAATCTATCCCCCATCACTAATCTCCGAAGGAAATAATATTTCTTCAAAAGTTAATTGCTCGATTGCTTTAAACACACTATCAACATAGATAGGGATTGAGTTGATTATCCTTTGACGCTTTCCATCAATCATAATTCTTTCGTTTAAAAACTCAGCAATCAAGTCTCTTTCCTTCTTCTCAAACTTATCTTGTATATTCTCTTTAACCAACCTATCAATAAGAGGTCTATACGGTTCAATTAAATCAGACGACAAATTAAAAGGGTTGTACTCACTACGATGAAATATTCCTAACTCAGTCAAATAACCTTTGGCTACTACATGTCTATTTATACAAGCTAGAATAATTTGGTATCCATAATTTAAGGCAGCATTTATTGAGCAATCATCTTGTCTTGTGAATCCTTCGTGGAATACTTTATTAAAGTAAACTTTCGCTGCATGTCCTTCCCTGTTTGTCCTATCTCCTGGTGTAACTTGAGGGATATAATCTAGCATTTTCTTGAATGTCTCAAAATCATCTTCACGTATTAATAGTGCTTGTCCTCTGATCTTTTGCTGAATAATTTTCTGCCATACTATATCCTTTTCTATTTCTCCCCATTTTAGTTGCTTTTTAATTTGCTTCGATCTTCTAGAATGCGACTTTAGACCCAAACATTGTATATTAGGATTATGGTTTTTGTCACATATTATTAGGCTAACATTGCAATTAATTAATTCATTTAACAACGGTACAGTTAATGTTATTCTTTGACTTTCAAGAATAAGAACCCCAATCTCTTTAATATGTATTAAGGTTCTTTCTTCTTGATCAACTACCATGTAAGACTGTCGAAGTGTTAGTTTTGCACCTTTTGCAATTGTAACAATTCTAAATGACATCTACATATCCTCAAAACTTTTATTTAATCCGGTTACTGATTGATGAAGTATTCTACTTTCTTCAACATTTAATCTTCTCGAAATTCTACCTAATCTTTTTAACTTTGATGACGATGAGTTAGAAGGTTGACCCGCAAGTAACAATTCATTTATTGTCTGTATTGATGTCGGTACATCAATATCATAATTAACTTTCATAACTGCTATCAAGAAATCATTTAAATCTTCTAAACAATGTATTGATTTAGTCAACAATATATCGTTGTCTTTGAAGAACTCAAAGTATTCATCCGTAAATCTTTCTATGAGTTTTTGCTCTTCATTTTCTCCTTCTAACTTTCTTCTAATTACATCTGACATACGTCTCTGTAATGTTAATGAAGGAACAAACTGACTAAAGTTAGCATATTCTTTTTCTGAAGTTAGTGTAACTAAACCTGTTTGTGTCTGAATAACTTTATCTTTTCTTATTATTTTTGAGTTTTTGATTTCAGTATGTTTAACATTTTCTCGTTCAAAGATTTCTTCAGCTAGTTTTATTGCATTATTTTTATAGATATACGATAAATCAACTGGGACTGAGAACAAACGTTTAGCCATCTTTCCTTTGTCCGTCGTATAACTCACTAGAATAACTCCGTCGTTATTAACTTCCTTCGGATATCCGTATTTCTTCTTTTCGTCTTTTGCATTTGAGAAAACTTTTTTATTTTTATCACTTGCATTTTTAGGTGATACTCGACTCTCTTTCCAAAATCTTGCTCCATCTTTATTCGTTCCTGTCATTCTAGTTAATAAAACTTCTTTTTCCATCATAGACTCTAATATGCCTTTCAGATCAACCACTTGACCATTTTCAGGATTTACAACGTTATTTTTTTTCTTTAAACTATTAACGATTAATCCATCATTTCCTGAAAGTGCAGTACTCGCTTTAAGGCTATACCGGCGTTGACTATATAGTTTATCTCCATAAGTATTAAATATGAATTGTTGAACGACTGCGGCTATATAAGCGTCCATTGCATGGTGTTGAGGACCAACCTCTCTTATTTTCGGAAGATTAAACACTCTTCTAACATCTGAAATGATTTTACTTCGTAGTCCATAAACTTTAGTATTAAATTCAAGTTGCTCGACATTCTCTTGAAGTAAATTTGTAACATGTTTAATAATTTGTGATGTCTCGACAATTTGCCTCTTGATAAACCCAGTTCTTTCTTCATCGGTAATTTCTTCTCTAAGCAAATTATGCATTTTTTTAGATGATATTAAACCTTTTTCAAATAGTCGATTCCACATTCTCAATGCACTAACTCTATCTTTTACTACTTGTAATGGGACTTTATCTCCTGACTTATCCATATTAGACATTGATTTAACTAGAACACGATTATCTAAACTATTGTCCTTTATTAATGTTTGCGGAATTATATGGTCGACATGATAATTATTTAAGTTACTAAATTCTAAAGATTCATTAGTATACATACAACGACCTTCTTGAAGTAAGTATAAGAAATGTTTGTCATTTCGATAATCAATTGGCAATCCCTCCCAAAACTTATCTTTTTGACTTCTAGAAAGTTCCATCCATTGTTCTTCTCGAGATACAGTTCTTTGACGTCTTTCATCAGTTCTTGTATTTTCTAAAACAATGATTTTAGGCTCACCAAATAACTCAACAACTTCTTGATACATTCTTATCGTTTGCCATACCCCTCTTTTGAGAGCCGGTGATCCTGTTAACTTTTCGACATCTTCATATTTTATTTTTTCTGAAACTTGATAGCTATTTTCTTTATTTACTTGCTCTTCAAATTCAAATGGTTTGAAAAAGTACACTTCATTAAAAACTGTATTATCTTTAATCATATGTGTTAATATAGTCTCTGGGTTCGCAACTCTACTTACAATTCCATTTATCAATCTTTCAGAAACTCTTGACCATCCAGAGTAGTTTAAGCCTATTATTTGCTTAACCTGACTTTCGTTTAAGACGTCTGAAAACTTTTCTTCAATTAATTCTTTTATTATGGATTTCTCATTATAAACAGTTAGCCATAAAATAATTTCTTCAACCATCTGAAACTCTTTTGAGCCAAACTCTAGTTTTTGATTTAATATAGTTTCAAAATCTATCCATGAAGAAAGAGACGTAGAAAAACTTGATTCTTTTTGGAAACCAAAAAGTTCATGATTATTAAGTAGTAAATCATTTTCTTTGTACCATGATTCTAACTGCTTCTTAGTAACAGTTCTTTTTGATAGAAATAGATCTTCTACAATTTTATGTCTAAGGTTTCCAAGTCGATAGTTTTTTGAAGTCACTTCCGACTTAGGACGATAGTTAATACCGTTTAGTTCATTATAAACTTCAAAATATTGAACAAGTAGGGATTGCTTAGGTAACACTGTTTCATTTATTAAATATGTACAATTATTTGTCATTCTATGAATAAAATCAGCAGAAGACTTTCTCTCATCTATTACTTCAGCATAAGTCCAAGGCTTGACTCTCTTATGAGTATCACTCTTTCTACTTGCCCATCCCCATTCACTCATTCCATCTTTATGCAGCGGACCTACAGAATAAGGAATTCTAAACGTAAGAAGTTGTTCACATTTCTTTATTAAATCATTAGAAATAGTGTCATTATATTTTTGTTGGTTCTTTAAAATAGCAATTAACTCTTTATGATTAACTTGATAAGGAACTGCAACATTTCTTCTACTTCTTTGCTTTACAAGTAAATCATCATTATCAATCTTAAGTTTAATTGATAATGCTACTTTACTGTTATCATCTTTTAATAATTTACTTAATTCTTTCTTGAATAACTCTTCACCTTTCATAGGGTGTTTATTATAACGATCAAATAAACATAATAAATCTTCATTTGGATTTTCTGAATATACTTTTAAATTAGATTTAGATGTTACAAAGAACTTATCATACGTATCTTTATCATACTCTTTCTTTAAATAATCTTTAACCATTTTCAAATCTTCTTTAAAGTCATCATACAGCGAAATTTGAGCTTCACAAAAATAATCATTATCTTTCAAAATATGTTTTAACTGAATATTTAAGTAAAAATTATAAAAGTATTGAACAACATCATAAATATATGTTTCAAACACTGACAATTTTTCCTCTAAATCTTCATCAGAAATATTAACTTTTACATCTTCTTCGATCTCAAACAAAGGAAAAAGTTGCATAATTGAAAACTTAGAATCCGTCAGTAATGATGCTAAACTATTAAGCTGCTTATTATCTGTAAAATATGGTTTTAATATTTTTTTAATCTCTGCTTGCTTATCGCGCTTTGTACTTTGATTATTCTCTAACACTCTCATTACTAACTCTTCATCTTTTATCGATAACTCAATAGAATCATCTAACATAGTTATAATATCTCTTAATTGGATATTCTCTTCATTAATACTTATACCTCCAGAGTTTAAGAAGTGACCACGGTATTTCATAATATGATGTACACCTAAATATATTAACCTAGGATCTATTGCCTCTTTACTACATATAAGTTTCTTTCTAAGATGATATATTGTTGGAATTGTTCTTGGATTAATACCAATCTCTACAAGAACTTGTGATAAGGTTCTATCTTCAAAATTATTACTATTCTTCCACTTATCGTTCGCAACATCTTCATGAAAGAATTTAGAATCAATTGGTGTTATAATTGGCTCAAATATCTCTTGTAGTAGTTGAAGTCTCCGCATCCTCCTTCGATAACCTCTTCTTACTCCACGCGCAAGTCTTCTATTTTCTGCATTATGTGCTTCTGAAAATAACTTGGTCGCAAAAACTTCTTGGTTTTTATAAATAAGTGGCTCATAATTCTCATCGATTGCAGCCATACCGACAGATGCAACCCCTAAGTCAAATGCAAGTGTATACTTGCCTGCATACTTCTCATGATATTTATTTTTCTTTATATCAGACATTGTAATCCCCTTTCTTATGTTCGCTATTTAATTACTTACCCTATAACCTTTATATCAATATACTATATTATTAACTTTTTAACAATGTGATTGGAAGCGCT
>CAYOAJ010000098.1:0-7626 GCA_964401895.1 uncultured Herbinix sp. | reverse complement strand
AATGTATTGCAAATACATTGTCTTTACGACTCATCTGTAACCAGATTTCATTTCCTTCAACATTTACACCGTTTGCATCATCGGATTTTTCATTGGTCATAACTGTCACAACAGCATTTGTTCCAAAGTCTGTATACTCAAAACATGCCTTAGCCCATAATTTATTATTGTCTAAAGCTAAAAGTACGCAGGCATCATAAGTAGAAATAAAATCAAGGCTTACTTTCGCTTTTAATATAAAATCCCCTTCAACCTCTTTGTAGAAAAAAGGTGCATTTGCTTTTACTTCACCATCTACAGGATTTACAAAGTAATCAGTTTCACCAGGAGCATATATGTTTATGCCACTTTCTGTTTCTTCATACTTAGTTTCAACTGTCCATTTAAAATCTTTAAAATTCATATTAAAACTCCTTTCTATTATTCAAACCCTACATTCTCTTTATCAAGCTTCGCTCCATAATAAGAATATTTAGGGTTCATCTCTTCATCAAATAACAAAGGATGCCTATCTCGTTTCCAAGATAAATTATCAGCAAATCCCCAAAATGTAATTGAAGATATATTAGTATTCTCTCTAAAATTCTCCCCAACTATAGTACTTATTAACCTATAGTAATAATCTCCTTGCATCCTTAAATTATCGTCACTAGCACCAATAGGGGTTTGCCAGCTACCAAGGGCTACGTCTAATTCTGTTATCTCTACATCAAGCCCTGTATCCTTGAATGCCATTAATGTTTCTACATACCTATTAACTGAATCATAGGTATATAAATGTCCTTGGCATCCAATTCCATCTATTAGATATTGACCATTTTCATCTACTAAAGCACTCACTAATTCAACAACATGGTCTAGCTTGAACTGTTCATTATAATCATTATAATAAAGTTTTATATGGTCTGGTGCATATTGATTGGCAAAGTTAAAAGCATGCCATATGTAATCTTCTCCAATAATATCTAGCCATTTAGATGCTTTTAATACTCCATCATCTTCTAAAGCCTCATTTACTACATCATATGAAATAAACATATCTGAATACTCTAACTCTTCTAACTGTTCAAATACTTGCCTTATATAAGACTCCATACGTATAAGGCCTTCCTCTCTATCAATTAAGTCATTTCTAGCATCATAGTCTTCATGAAATAGCCAATTGGGAGTCTGATCAAACCATATCAAAACATGACCACGGACAGTCATCTCATTATCCTTTGCCCAATCCAACAATTTTATTGTTTTTGGCTGGAAAGTAACAACAACTTCTCCTTTTTCAAAACTAGCTTTTTGGTCTAATAATGCATCTGGCTTCATTTCATTTTCCAAAGTAACAGTTGAAAAATTATCTAAAATAATCTTTTCAAGGGTTTCATCATTAATCATTGTGTTTGATATGCATGTTCCAGCTAGTATGCCAACTTGGTATCTTTTTATAATACAATTATTAATATCCTGCATTTTCCCTTTCTAACTTAGCACCATAATATGAATATTTAGGTTGTAGCATAGAATTAAATAATAAGGGGTGTCTATCGCTTCTCCATGATAGGTTATCAGAAAAACCCCAAAATGTAATACCAGATACACTCGTCTGACCCAATTCATTGGCCACTACTATCTTACTAATTAAATCATAGTAATATCTTCCTTGATCTAATAGGTTTTCCTCTGTTGGTTGTAAGATGTTTTGCCATGTTCCAAGAGAAATATCTAATTCAGTAATTTGAACATCAATTCCAAGACTAGAAAATGATTCTAACATCTTCATATAATCCTTTATAGAATCCCTAGTGTATAAATGTCCCTGACAACCAATTCCATCAATTAGATATTGGCCATCTTCATCTACTAGACTTTCTGCCAGGTCCATTATTGCCTTTGTCTTAAACTGCTCATTAAAATCATTATAATATAACTTTATATAATCTGGTGCGTATTTATCTGCATAGTAAAATGCATACCAGATATAGTCATCTCCAATTATATCAAGCCACTGACATTTTCTTAAAGAACCATCATCCAAGATAGCTTCATTAACCACATCATATGCATAAAACATTTCTATGTATCCTAGTTCTTCTAATTGTTCAAATACTTGCTTAATAAAGCTTTCCATACGCTCAAGCATAGTATCACGGTCTACAAATTCCTTACTTGTGTCAAAGTCTTCGTAGTATATCCAGTCAGGTGTCTGACTATACCATACAAGTGTATGACCTCTTACAGATAGGCCATTCTCTTTAGCCCAGTCAAGTAAACTTGTTGTTCTCTGCGGGAAAGTAACTACGATTTCTCCAGCCTGTTTACTGGCATTATGGTTCAATAATGCGTCTGGTTTCATATTGTTTTCTAAAGTAATGCTTGTGAAATTATCAAGAATTATATTTTCAAAACTTTCCTGCCTAATCATAATATCTGATAAACATGTACCTGCAACTATATCAACTTGTTCATATACATCCTTAAGTCCGCCTTCTGTGGATATTCCTTCAAGTATCTCTAAGGCTTTTACCTCTTCCTCACTTAACTCTTTTTCCTCTTCTTTTATCTCCTCTTCTTCAATTTCTTCTTGGTCTACCTCTTCCTGGTCTACCCCTTCTTGTATTGCATCTTCTTCATTAACATCATTATTGTTATTGGAACATGAAGGGGTAATTACAAGAATTGATAATAGAAGAAAAACTGATAAAAACTTTAAAATTTTCGATCTCATTAAAATCCTCCTGTGTTATATATATAAAAGATAATCTCAATTATATCATAAGTTATCCAAAAAAGCTAACAATTTAACATTGTCGAAAATACAAGCTATAAAAGTATTGTTATACCTTCTAATTTTTGCTATACTATATTAAAGTGTTAAACCGAAAAAATGAAAGTGAGAGGATTATTATGAATTATAAAACTTATCTAAGAAATTATCCCGATGACAAGGGATACTTTGGAAAGTTTGGAGGAGCATATCTTCCTGAAAGGCTTGTGCCAGCATTTGAAGAAATATCCGAAGCATATCAGACAATCTGTCATTCTTCACAATTTATTAATGAGTTGAGAAGAATCCGTAAAGAATTTCAAGGTCGCCCAACACCAGTATATCACTGTGAAAGATTATCCACACATATTGGGGGAGCCCAAATATATCTAAAAAGAGAAGACCTAAATCATACTGGGGCTCATAAGTTAAACCATTGTATGGGTGAAGGCCTATTAGCTAAATATATGGGTAAAAAAAGATTAATTGCTGAGACAGGTGCTGGTCAACATGGTGTTGCTCTTGCAACTGCTGCTGCTTTCTTTGGTTTAGAATGTGAGATACATATGGGAGAAGTTGATATTGCAAAACAGGCTCCTAACGTTACCCGTATGAAAATTCTTGGTGCAGATGTAGTTCCTGTTACCCACGGACTAAAAACCCTTAAAGAAGCTGTTGACTCTGCTTTTGATTCTTATGCTAAGAATTATAAGGATTCTATATATTGTATTGGTTCAGTAATGGGTCCCCATCCATTTCCTTTAATGGTTAGAGATTTTCAAGCAGTTGTTGGCTATGAAGCTAAGGATCAATTTAAGGAAATGACAGGTTTATTGCTAGACCTTGTATGTGCATGTGTAGGCGGGGGAAGTAATGCAGCCGGAATGTTTATTCCATTCTTAGAAGAACCTGTTGATATTGTTGGTGTTGAGCCTTTAGGTAAAGGTTCTAATCTAGGTGATCATGCTGCCTCAATGTCCTATGGTGAAGAAGGAATTATGCATGGTTTTAACAGTATTATGCTTAAAGATGAAGAAGGTAGTCCAGCTCCTGTATATTCAATTGCTAGTGGACTTGATTATCCTTCTGTTGGACCTGAACATGCCTTCTTACGCGAACAAGCTAGGGTTCAATATGAAGCTATAGATGATAAAGAGGCAGTTGAGGCCTTCTATCTGCTTTCAAGACTAGAAGGAATTATACCAGCCTTAGAGAGTTCTCATGCAGTAGCATTTGCAATGAAGAAAGCTAAGGAAATGAAAAAAGGTTCTATCTTAGTTAACTTAAGTGGACGTGGTGATAAAGATATTGATTATGTAGTAGAACATTATGGTTACGGAGAAGAATTTAGATAAAATTATAACAAAAGCCTTTAAGGGCTTCCAAAATAGAATCTGGCTTGTATATATCTAATATATACAAGCCAGATTTGTTTTATTCTAGATTATCTTGATAATTCATATCTGTCGTTAGATAAGAAGTTATAGCATAAACCGTTTGTCCATTGTATTCTAGCTTGGACCAGCCATTGTCTCCTATTCCAGTACGTATGACAAGATCTCCATACTTTAAAGTTGTAACAATTGTTTCATCACTTATACTACTAGGTTCACTTCTAAGATTGGTCTCGTACTTAGCCGTTACTTCTTCTCTTACTTCTTCATAGATTATCTCTGGTTCTTTTGCTTTCGGACTTGGAGTTGGTGGTTGATAGTCTAAATCAGTAGTTAGTAAACTTGTTACTGCATATAATACTTCGCCCTTATATTCTAGTCTAGACCAACCATTATCCCCGATACCAGTCCGTACTGCTGTATCTTGATTCAATAATACAGCAACAATTGTATCCGGATCCTGAGATGAAGGAAGCGACCTTAAGTTAGTTTTTTCTTTAGCTGTTACAAGTTCCTTTACTTCCTTGAAATTTATTAAAGCAGCTGGATCTGCTGAAACCTCTTCTTTATTACTATCATCCTTAGCTTGCGCTATGGTATCATAATCAAAATAAGCTATGTTAAGATCCACAGTACTATCTATCCCTGGAATACTTCCTTTACTAGTAAATTGCCACATGTCATATGTGCCACTATAATCTGATTTCATCTTGTCACTTAATTCATTTGGATAATGGGCTAACCAAATCTTATACTTGGGACTTAGCTTACTAGTAAGCCACTGAGAATCATTTTTCAGCTCATTCTTAGCTGCATAAAACATTGGGGTATACCCTTTCTCCTTAATTTTATCAAGAAAAGCAATTGCAATATCTGTTCGTGACTCTTTCGACATCCCATACTGTCTGTTATTAGGATTATTAAAACCCTCACAATTATAAGCAACTGGATAGGTGATAGAATAAGGAGCAATAAAATCTGCCACCCATTTAGCCTCTTCAATAGCTTCCTTCTCATCTATAGCTGTAGAAAAGAAGTAAGCACCAATTTTTATATCATTTTTCTCTGCTTCTTGCAAGTTGTATTTGGCAAATGGATCTTCTACAATAACTCCATTGTCCAGTGTCCTATATCCTACACGGATCATAGCAAATGTAATTCCAGAATCCTTTACCTTGTCCCAATCAATTACCCCTTGCCATTTAGCAACATCAATTCCTTTAACAAGAACCCTATTGTCATCACTCTTAGGATCCACCTGATCCATGGACACTTCTACACCTGTAGTGTTTTGAACTTGAGGATCTTGCTTGTCAAAGTTATTATCTTCCCTAAAAATATCTTCTATATCTTCTATATTTTCTATATCTCCTATATCTCCTATATCTTCTATATCTTCTTGTTTTTTTTCTTGTTCTTCTGTATCCTCTGATTCATCTGGTAAATTATTTGTTGAAGGGGACATTTTTGGCTCTTCCACTTCTTCCTGCTTAACAAAAACCTCATCATGTTCTACTTCATTAGAGGCACCATAAAAGGCTTTCACCGCCAAAAACACTCCAACAAATAAGCCCACAAAGACAAGGCAAGATACAATAATTATTTTTCTTTTCTTCCTTAAAAATTCAATAAATCTATTCATAAAACTTCACTTCAACCTCAATATTTTTATAATATGTCTCGAGTCTTATCAAAGATAACTGTGATTTTTGTCCCTATCCCCAACTTACTTTCTAACTTCATCTTAGCTCCATGAAATTCAGCACTATGTTTTACTATCGATAAACCTAGACCTGTGCCTCCAGTATCCCTGGAATGGGATTTATCAACCCTATAGAATCGTTCAAATATCCGTATTTGGTCCTTTTCTGAAATACCAATACCAGTGTCCTCTACAGATAAGGTTACCTTATCTAAGCTATCACTAATAGAAACATTAACTTTACCATTTTCTTTGTTATATTTGATAGCATTATCACATAAATTGTATATCATTTCTTCTAGTATCTGCCTAACCCCTGATACTAGAGCACTTTCACCCTTAATTGAAAGAGTAATTTTACTTTGCTTAGCCTTAGAATCTAGCCTATCTAATACACTTTCTGTTAGTTCAAACAAATCAACATTCTCAAAAGAAAGTTCTATTTCTTTTTCATCAAGCCTAGATAATCTTATAATATCATTAACAAGGCTAACAAGATGTCTGGCTTCATCATATATACGCTCAGAAAATCCTTGATAATCATTGTCCCTAATCATGCCATTTTTCATAAGTTCTGAATAGCCTATTATAGATGTAAGAGGTGTTTTTAATTCATGAGACACATTTGCAGAAAACTCACGACGCATTCTCTCTCCCTCTTCTTTTTCTGTTATATCTAATAGAAAAAGCATTACCCCTTTAACGTCTTTTTCACCACTAACTGGACTTGATAATATATTAAATATCCTATTGTTTTTCTTAAATGTTACTTCATAAGAATTACCATCCATTGCTTCTTGTACAGCAGTTTGCAGTGTTTTGCTTCTATTTAAAGTTAAGATGTGTTTACCTGTATTACCCTCTGATTTAATATTAAATATTTCTGCCGCACTTCTATTAATAGATAGTATGTTTCCATTATTATCTAGTACAATAATTCCCTCTCTTACATTTTCAATTATAGCTTTAAATTCACCTTGTTGCTTCTTAAGTTTTATAAACTGACGGTCAATCTTATTATTTTGTTTATACATACGATGTAATAAGGGAGATAATTCATCATATGTATCGTATTTAAGAGGATCTTTTAAGTCAATCATATTAATAGGTTCTACAATTTTCTTAGTAAGCTTATTGCCCATAAAGATAGTTAGTAGAACAAGAAATAATAATATTATTAAGAAGTATGGTACAAAGTCGAAAATTGATTTGTAAATGCTTTTAATAGTTGATGAAACCCTGAGAATGGTTCCATCTTCTAATCTAATAGCGCGATAAAAAGTCTGCTCACCCAAAGTATCTGATAGATGAACAGACTCACCATAACCATATTTTAAAGCATTAATAACCTCAGGTCTAGATGAATGATTTTCCATCTTGTCTAGATCTGCAACATTGTCATATAATACTCTTCCATCATTATCTATCCAAGTAATTCTACTGGAGCCTTCCGCGTCTGGTAAATCATAAAAAATCTTTGAGCCGCAATTATCGTAACCTACAGCCAGATAACTGGCTTCATTACGAATTTCTCGCTGCATTCTCTTGTAAAATCCTCTATAAACCACTATTGATGTAAGAAAGATGCTTAAAAAAACTGTCAAAGCAACTAAAAGCAAGATGCTTCTATATATACGTTTTTTCATTAATTCCCTCCAATCCGATAACCAACACCTCGGACTGTTTCAATAATACTTCCAGCATCACCAAGTTTCTGCCTTAGTGTACGAATATGTACATCAACGGTTCTAGTTTCCCCTTCATATTCATAT
>CAYOAJ010000097.1:0-7652 GCA_964401895.1 uncultured Herbinix sp. | reverse complement strand
TAATAGAAATTATATCATTAATACCTGTAGATAGCTAGGTGAAAAGGATTTTAAAGCAAAAAAATGTTTCACGTGAAACATTCACATGAAACATTTTATAATTCTACAAGGTTATTTCTTAAAGCATAAACTGCAGCTTGAGTACGATCTGTAACATTAATTTTTTTAAAAATCTTTGATACATGATTTTTTACCGTTCTTTCGCTAATATCTAAAATATTAGCTATTTCCTTATTATATAGTCCTTCTGTAATAAGCTTTAGTACTTGCATTTCCCTATCTGTTAAGGGATCTTTTAAATTACTATTAAGTTCTTCCTTTTCTGCCATCTTTCTATTAAGTAGTGGGGTTAATTCTGGCTGTATAAACTTTTCTCCCCTATACACATCTATAATAGCCTTTTTAAGTATGGAAAAATCAGAATCTTTTAAAACATATCCATCTACTCCTATTTCTACTGCCTTAATGAGATATTCTATTTCATTATGTATAGTAAGCATAAGAACTTTTAAGTCACTTTTATTAAGTTTAATATATTTTAAAACTTCTAATCCATCCATTTTAGGCATATTTATATCTAAAAGTAAGATATCGGTTTCTCTTTTATTTATTATGTTAAGACATTCATATCCATCTCCTGCTTGTCCATTAACAACAATATCATTGTCCAGTTCAAGTAATTGAACTATTCCTTCTCTTACCATCTGATGGTCATCAGCAATCATTAAGTTTATTGGTCTATTCATTATCCTCCCCCTTGTCTATAATGGTACCTCTATGAATATTTTTGTTCCTTCATTTATAGCTGATTGAACTTTTATCTCCCCAGATAATAGATAAATTCCCTTTTGCATAAAGAACAAGCCAAAGCTTGTTTTTTTACATAGAGCTTCTTGTTGTTGAACTTCTCTATCAAATCCCACTCCATCATCTTCTATTACAATAGAAATTAAATCTTCATAATATTTTATATTAACTTTTATCTCATCTGCTTTAGAATGCTTTATCCCATTAGTAAATGCTTCTTGAATGACCCTAAACAATGTTATTTTTACTATTTGATCTATGTTCTCTGGCTCATCATTTTCATTCTTAACAGATATATTAATATCAGAGTTTTCACTTAAGGAATTAGCTAAACTTTTTATTGTATCTATTAATGTTATATTTTCTAAGGGAATGGGGCATAAATCAAAGATTATATCCCTCATCTCATTAATAACATCTTTTATAGACTTAGACAATGTTGATAATTCTAGCTTTGCACGGACAATATCTATATCCATTAGTCTTGAAATTAGTTCTATTTTATGCAACATCCCTGTCAGGGTCTGTACTGTTGAATCATGCAAATCCATTGATATTCGTTGTCGCTCTTTTTCTTGTATTTTAAGAATATAAATACCAAGATCAGTACCTAACATTTCTTTATTAATAAAAGTAGGCCATTCATATCGTTTTATTGAATTAATAATATTCCCTATCTCTGATAAATATCTAATATCCTCATCTAGTTTATCTATCTTTGCATCTGTGTCTATTATTTCTTTTTTTATCCTATTGATCTCTTCTTGTGTTTCTTCCAATGTATTCTTATATTCCTGCCCATAGGGAGAAAAAACAATTTTATTATCTCTTTTTTCTTTTTCACCTTTTATAATTTTTTTATCTAAAATATCTAGCTTCAGAAAATAGTTTTTCCTAGCTAGGCTCAAATCTTTCTTTTGTACTTTGTACTCGTCTCTAAGATTATTAATAAAGGAAATAATTTTATCTGTAGAGAAAAGATATTCTTTATTGTCTTCCATTTTACTATCCTATCCAAACTATATAAATACACATTAATGGAGTTTCAAAAATTTCTAGTTATTAATATTAATAATATAACATTTTACAGAAAATTTAAAGATATATTAAATAATAATTAATACTTTGAAGAAATTAATCAAGAAAATAAGTCCTTTAATTATAAAGGTTCCCTTGATGGCTTACCTGCACTTCTTGGGTACCTTTTTAAAGTTGATTTTTTCTTTCTAATAACAACTAAGGAGCGGTCAATGTCGGATTTTGGTAATTTAAGTTTCTTAACATCTTCTATCTCCCCTCCTAGAAGATTTACTGCATTTTTGGAGTTTGTAAGTTCTTCATCAATATTTCCTGATTTATAGGCAATAAAAAGACCCCCCTTTTTTACAAAAGGAATACAATATTCAGAAAGAGTAGAAAGGTTAGCTACCGCCCTTGAAACACATATATCAAAGCTCTCCCTATATTGTGGGTCTCTTCCTATATCTTCCGCCCTTCCATGGACAGTTTCAATATCAATAAGATCACAATCTAATATTACTTGATCCAAAAACTTAAGTCTCTTTTTTAATGAATCTAACAAAACAACTCCTGTATCTGGAAAGGCAATCTTAATTGGAATTCCAGGTAGACCAGCACCTGTACCAACATCAATAATACTTTCATCTGTTGGTACAATTACCTTATTAATAACCAAACTATCTATAAAATGTTTTATTATAACCTCATCTAGGTCAGTAATAGTTGTTAAATTCATATGCTTATTTGTTTCTATCATAATTTCATAATAGTCTATAAATTGCTCTATTTGATATTTTTCTAATTCTAAGTCTATTTCTTCTAAGCATCTATAAAATAATTCTTCCATAGTATTTACCCTATCCTTTCATATTTCCCTTGTACTGATTTAAAAATATCATTAGCACAGATATATCTGCAGGGGAAACACCTGATATTCTTGAGGCTTGTCCTATAGAAACTGGCTTGTATTCTTCAAGTTTTTGCCTTGCCTCTACTCGAAGACTAGGAACACTATCATAATTAAAGCCTTCTGGTATTCTTTTATTTTCAAGTTTATGAAACTTTTCTACCTGTTTTATCTGTCTCTTTATATAACCTTCGTATTTAATATTTATATTAACTTGTTCTATTATATCCTCTGAAAGAATAGGCCTGTCTTTATCAATAGGACTTAACTTTTCATAAGATAATTCAGGTCTCTTAATAAGATCTGCCAATGTTGTAGCTGTGTTAAGTTTAGTACTGCCTGCTCCTTCTAAGAAATCTTGTACTTCCTTATTAGCACCAACCGGAGTATCCTTAAGTCTTTCCATTTCTTTATCTATTGCTTCTTCTTTTCTTAAGAGAGCATGATAACGATCCTCACTTATTAAGCCAAACTCGTACCCTTTTTTTGTAAGTCTAAGGTCGGCATTATCCTGTCTTAATAATAACCTGTATTCAGCTCTAGATGTCATCATTCTATAAGGTTCTGTCAATTGCTTTGTTACCAAATCATCAATTAAAACCCCAATATATCCTTCAGATCTATCAATAATTAAAGGGTCTTTATCTAAGATTTTCATTGAGGCATTAACTCCAGCTACCAATCCCTGGGCTGCAGCTTCTTCATAACCTGAACTTCCGTTAATTTGTCCCGCAAAAAAGAGACCATCTACATTCCTAATTTCTAATGATGGTTTTAACTGTATAGGATTTATGCAATCGTATTCAATGGCATAGCCATGACGAATAATTTGTACATTTTCCATACCTGCTACTGTTCTGTACATAGCCTCTTGAACATCTTCTGGCAGAGAAGTAGACAAGCCAGAAACATACATTTCATTAGTATAGTTTCCTTCTGGTTCAATAAAAACTTGATGCCTATCCTTATCTGAAAACCTTACTACCTTATCTTCAATAGAAGGACAGTAACGGGCACCTGTTCCCTTTATATCTCCAGAATATAAGGGAGACCTATCAATGTTTTCCCTAATTATTTCATGAGTTTTTTCATTTGTATAAGTTAACCAGCAAGACACCTGGTCTTTCTCTATATCTTCTGCTTTATTTGTAAATGAGAACGGTACAACCTTTTCATCTCCAACTTGTTCTTTTAATTTACTATAATCAAGGCTTCTCTTGTTTATTCTAGCAGGTGTACCTGTCTTAAATCTAAACATATCTATTCCAAGAGATTCTAGTGATTTAGTTAGATAGTTTGCTGATTGCAATCCATTTGGTCCGGTGTGATTAACTACATCACCATATATACAACGGGAATTTAGATAAGTTCCAGAACAAATTATAACTGCCTTACAGGGATATATAGTGCCTGAAAATGTTTTTACCCCTGTTACTTTATTATCTTCTGTTAATATTTCTACAATCTCACCCTGCTTTATTGTTAGATTATCTGTATTTTCTAAAACTTGCCTCATAGTATTAGTGTAATCCATCTTATCAGCTTGAGCTCTAAGGGAATGAACAGCAGGCCCCTTAGAAAGATTAAGCATCTTAGATTGAATATAAGTTTTATCTATAACCTTACCCATTTCCCCTCCAAGGGCATCTATTTCTTTTACCAAATGTCCCTTTGAAGTCCCACCAATATTGGGATTACATGGCATTAGGGCTATAGACTCTATACTAATTGTAAAAATAATTGTTTTTAAAGATAATCTTGCAGATGCTAAAGCAGCCTCACAACCAGCATGACCTGCTCCTATAACAACCACATCATAATCTTCATATTCATAGTTATATGACATATCTTATCGACTCCTCTATTTACCCATGCAAAATTCACTAAAAATCTTATTTACAAGGTCTTCTTCCATATTTTCTCCAATAATTCTACCTAGTGCCTCATAAGCGTCCATAAGATCTATAGTTAAAAAATCTTCTGGCATATTAGAATTTATACTTTCTTGAACAATTTTTAGACTTTCTAAAGCTTCATTTAATGCTTCTTTATGCCTTTCATTTGTAATATATATATCCTCGTTAAAATCTATTTCACCATTAAAAAACATATCTTTAATGTTTTCTTCTATTCCACTAAGACCACGGTTTTCTTTAACAGAAATACTTACAACCCTATGATATGATTTATTTTTTATATGATCTTCATTTACTAAAGCTTTTAAATCACTTTTATTTAATAAGATAATTGTCTTTTTGTCTTTAATCATTTCAAAAATAATCTGGTCATTTTCATCTAATTCCGTAGATGAATCAATAACGTACATTACTAAATCAGCTTCATTTATATACTTTTTAGATTTTTCAACGCCAATTTTCTCTACTTCGTCTTCTGTGTCCCTTATTCCAGCTGTGTCTATAATATTTAATGTAATTCCATCTAGATTAATATACTCTTCCAAAGTGTCTCTTGTTGTTCCTGGAATATCCGTTACAATAGCCCTATCTTCTCCAAGCAAGTAGTTAAGAAGACTGGATTTCCCTACATTGGGTTTGCCAACTATTACTGTTTTAATTCCCTCTTTAATAATCCTACCATTCTCTGAATCAATTAGAAGCTTTTCTATCTTATTACATTCTTCTTTTATATTCAAATCTAATTTATCACTAAAACCTTCTAAGCTATAATTTTCTGGGTCATCTAAGGCTGCTTCAATAAATGCCATGTCTACTAAGATGTTTTCTCTAATTTCTTTAATAATTTCATACTCTTTTCCCCTTAGTTGGTTAATAGAGTTTTTCAATGCTTGTTCATTTTTTGCATTAATTATATCTGATACTGCTTCCGCTTTAGATAAATCAATTCTTCCATTTAAAAAGGCTCTCTTAGTAAACTCTCCTGGTTCTGCGATTCTTGCTCCATTCTTTATAACTATATTAAGGACCTTCTTGGTAACTACTATGCCACCATGGCAATAAATTTCTACTGAATTTTCCCTAGTATAAGTAGAAGGAGCCTTCATAATTGCTACCATTGCTTCATCAACAACTTCATTATCATCTACAATAAATCCATAATGCATAGTGTGACTTTCTTCTTTTGAAAGAATCTTTTTACCTGACTTGGATTTATAAATTTTATCAATTATATCAAAGGCCTCATCACCACTTATTCGAATAATACTTATACCAGCATTACTGAGACCTGTAGCAATAGCTGCTATAGTTTCTTTTTTCATACTTGGTCTCCTTTCAAAAAAGGTGTCTTAAAGTATATCCACTTTTAAGACACCCTCTTATACTTATTATATTGTCTTATGAATTCTTTTGAGACAATTTATTTTTCTTACTTTCTTTATATTTCTTATAGTCCCTACGATAATCATTACTATAATTTTCATTATGATTACTCTTGTTACTCCTATTGGATTTCTTCTTATTGCTAATAACAACCTTTCTGTATGGATCATCACCTACAGAAAATGTATCTATACTTTTATCAGATTGTAATGCTGAATGAATAATCCGTCTTTCGTAAGGATTCATTGGTTCTAAAGTTACTGACTTTCTTGTCCTCTTAACCTTAGAAGCAATATTTCTTGCTAAGTTTTCTAATGTTTCTTTTCTTCTAGCCCTATAATCTTCTGTATCTAACTTTACCTTAATGTAATTTTCACAATTTTTATTAATTACTAGGCTGGTAAGATATTGTATGGAATCAAGAGTTGTTCCTCTTTTACCAATAACAATTCCCATATCTTCACCTTTTATATTCATATCTACAAGATTGTTTTCTTCATCAAAAGTAGAAATAACTTCTGCTTCCACTCCCATTTTATCAAGCAATCTTTCTAAAAACACTTTCCCAATATCATCAGCCAAAGATTTTTCTCTTACACGGATAATTGCAGGTTTACTGAACAATCCTAAAAACCCACTAGACTCTCTCTCAATTATCTCATATTCTAAATTATCCTCTGTAGTCTTTAAATCTAGCATAGCATGAGTCAATGCTTCATCTACTGTCTTAGCAGTAAACTCTTTCCATTCCATTATTTTTTTGCCCCCTTGTCATAACTACTGTCCTTAAGAAGGTTAGCTATTTCTTTAATACTTGTGGGGTTATCAGAAACTTTATCATTAGAATCCTTAGTTTCAGATTCCTTCTCTACAATTTCATCCTTCTCTTTAACAGTCTCAATTGATTTGGTATTATACGTTGCTATTTTCTTAAATGAATCTTCTCCTGAATTATTACCTGCCCCTGTAACATATTTATTCTTTTTAGCAGCCTTCTCCGCGCTTCTTTCAATCAACGTATCTAGTCCAACCTTATCCAAATATCTATTTAAGATAAATTGCTGAATAATTGTAAATACACTAGTTGAAATCCAATAAATACCTATTCCTATAGGTAAAGTCATACATATAAATCCTGAGAATATTGGCATAATAACATTCATTGAAGAAGCTGCCCCTGCTGTGGCATCATTTTTATTACCTTCTTCTTCTTTCCTTCGACCACTTATCTGTCTTGTCTGTAAGAATTGTAGTGACATTGCAAGTAAAGGAATAATAATACCTGGGAATCTCCATCCTGGAGCGTCATTAATACTAAATCCAAGAAATCCACTTACATTTGCTACTTCTACTTCATTTTCAATAACAGTATCAAGAGATGATTTTAATAATCTAATATCATTATTATCAATATCTAAATCCAATTCTTGGATCTCCTCTGTTGACATATTTGATAAAAGAGTACTTTTGTTTTCTAAAAGATTAATTAGATTTTTCCAATCTGTCCTATTGTATGTTGCCAAACTAGCAACAACACCTTCAATATCTTGGTTTTCTCCACTTGCTATAGTTGCTTCGTATTTCTTTGCAGCAATAAGGCTTTTTATCTCTCTTTTTAC
>CAYOAJ010000096.1:0-7666 GCA_964401895.1 uncultured Herbinix sp. | reverse complement strand
GAAGTAAGCCAGTGATGCCACATTCCAAAAGAACTTTGCCTTGCTAATGTGATGATATAAGGCTCATCGTTCCCTAAAAATAAACCAGGCCAAGTTAATGCTAAAAATATTAACATAATACCAAAATAAATATAAAAATTTTTAAAAAAACTTTTATAACTTTTTTGTTTTTTTTGCATCAACTTTATTGTATATGCAATAAATTGCCAAAAAAACAATAAAAAAGATGACAAAAGAACAAAAAAGTGTTATAATTTGTACTATATACAATTAAATTTGACTAGATTATAGGTATAATTTGATAGTTAGTGCATAGCACTTTACTATAAGAACTATAAAAACTATAAAATTTAAGGGGGAAAGTAATATGAAAAAAATCTCTAAAAATCTATTTGCTTTAATCTTAGTTCTAGCATTAAGTATGTCATTATTAGTAGCTTGTGGCGGAGGTACAGGTGAAGATGAGGATGATACTTCAGAACCTAGCGATTCAACCAATGTAGAAGAGGAAGAGGAGGAGGAAGAAGAAGAGGAAGAGGAGGCAGTAGATCTTGGAGGAATTGAGATTACTGTAGGTGACTGGTGGTCTCCGCAAGAGCCTGAGGCACCGAAAACGGCTCAAGAAGAAGATACTCTTGCATATCGTGAAGGGCTAATGTCAAAGTATAACTTCTCCTTAAAACAAGTAGCTGTTACAGACTGGAACGGAATGCAGGAGTTGTTTACTACTTCTGTTATGGCAGACGATCCAGCAGCTGATTTGTTTCTTTTAGAAGGTGCTTGGACAGCACAACCATTAGCAAACGGCTTGCTTTATAATTTATCAGTACTTGATAGTATTGATTTTACAGAAAGTAAGTGGAATCAAAATACTCTTGAGATAATGACCTATGGTGATTCAATCTATGGTATGTCAATAGGTAGATCAGAACCAAGAGGTGGCGTATTCTGGAATAAGAGATTATTTGAAGAAGCTGGTCTTGATCCAGATCTTCCATACGATCTTCAAGCAAGTGGAGAGTGGACTTGGGACAAATTCAAAGAGTTAGCCGCTGACTTAACAAGAGATACTGACAGTGATGGTACAATTGATACTTATGCATTGGCAAGTTTTTCGGAAGACGTATTTAGATCTATTCCAACGTCAAACAATGCAAGGTATATTGGTAGAGATGACGATGGTAAATTCTACAATGCAACAGCAGAACCTGAGTTTCTTGAGGCTTCACAATGGGTAGTTAGTATAATTGAAGATGGGTATGAGATGCCAAAACCATCAGAAGATGCTAACTGGGATTGGTTTATTACTGCATTTCATGATTCACATGTTGCTATGACAATTGCAGAGCAATATAAAGTTGGAACATGGGCGGACATGACTGACGATTGGGGATTTGTTGTTCCGCCAAAACGTTCACTTGATGCACCATATAGGGTATATTTTAGAGATAATATTGTAGTTATGCCAGCAACACATAGTGCAGAAACAGCAGAGAAGATTGCATTCGCTTATAACTTATGGACAAATCCAACACCTGGTTATGAAGATGAAGTGGATGTATGGAAAGAAAACTTTTATCCAATATTCCGTGATGCAAGAGCTGTTGATGAGACATTAGAACTGATGCATCATCCTGACACAGAGATTGTAAACGATTTTATGCCATTTGTTTATGGTATAGACCCAGGTCCAGACTTCCACTGGGATGTATTTGGTTTACATGCGACTCCAGCTGAAAAAATCGAAGAACTTTCAACTAAGTGGGAATCTCTAATAAATGATGCAAACAAATAATTAACTAATTAAATGAAAGGGGGTGTTCTAACACCCCCTTTTTATTATGAATATTATGTTAAATTATAATTTAAAGTAGGAATAGGTGACTTTTATGCTTGAATAGTAGGAATGGAGGGTTGATGATTTTGTTACTTATTCATATAATATATATATAACAATGTGCAACTTTAGGCATATGTACTAGAGAATGGAGGCCTTAATATGAGACATAACAAAAAAAGCTTAATTGTATCGTTTTTAACTTTAATTTTTATTTTAACATTTGTATCTTGTGGAAAAGCTAATGAGGATCTTGAACCAGATGTAGATGTTAAGGAAGAGGTAACAGAAGAACCAACAGTAGAGCCAACTGAGGAAGCAGAGCCTGTTAAAGAGGACAGGAATTACATGGGTATTTATAATGAAACAGGTGAGCTGGTAAGCCTAAGGGAATTATATGAAGGTAAGATAAGAATGGGGGTTGCTTTATCTGAACATGATATACAGGGAGAGAAAGCAGAACTTGTTGCCTCACAATTTAATAGTTTGACTTGTGAGAATGAAATGAAACCAGATTTTATTTTAGATAGGAATGCTTCTATTGCACAAGGTGATGAGGAAGTTCCCGCTATTAAGATGGATAGAGCTATGCAAGCAATACGCTTTGCTGAAGAGAATGATTTAAAGATTAGATACCATACATTGGTATGGCATGCTCAAACGCCAGATTGGTTTTTCAATGTTGGTTATGATAATAGTGAAGATGCAGAACGAGTAACAAGGGATGTTATGATAGCTAGATTGGAGAACTATATAAGACTTGTTATGGAGTACTTTAATGAAAATCATCCAGGGTTAATATATGCATGGGACGTTGTTAATGAAGCAATTTCACCAGGAGATGGAAGAGAAGATGGTATTCGTGTAGCTGATAACAATTGGTTTGAAGTTATAGGACCTGATTATATAGAATTAGCATTTACTTTTGCACGTAAATACGCAGAACCAGACCAAAAGCTTTTCTATAATGACTTCCAAACTTATGATAAAAACAAAATGTATTATATAGTGAATTTGATTAAAGGTCTGCAAGAAAAAGATATAATTGACGGAATAGGGATGCAGGACCATATGGATATGACTAATCCAGGTCTTTTGGATTATCAATATACACTAAACAGGTACGCAAGTTTAGGATTAGAGATTCAGGTAACGGAATTAGATATTAATACTGATGATAATTCTGAAGAAGGACAAATGAAGCTTGCAGCTAGATATAAAGGGATTATGACAATTATATTAGATCAGATAGAAAAGGATAGGGCTAACATTACTAGCATTACCTTCTGGGGTCTGACAGATGATCGTTCCTGGCTAAACAATCCAGATGAACCAAAATATCCACTTTTGTTTGATAAGGATTTGCAACCTAAACCAGCATTATTCGGAGTAGCCATGGATGATTCTATTAGCATAAGAAATTGATTTAACTATTGAGAAGGTGAAAAAACAATGAGTAAAGTAAGAAAAAATAAAATATTGAAGTTATTAATATTTACCTTAGCATTGTTTACATCAGGATGTAGCCTAGCACCAAAGGAGGAAGTTCTACCTGATCCACCGGTGATATCAGAGGCTTCTGTAGAGGAATATCGTAAAGCAGAAGTAATAAGGGGTGATATCATTGAAAGGGTTACAGTTGAATGTAGATACAATGCTTATAATATGGAAAACTTAAGTTTTAAAGTAAATGGACTAGGTATATATAACGTATATGTAGAAGAAGGGGATTATGTAAAAGCTGGAGATATATTAGCAGAACTTAATATGGATGATTTAGACGAGCAAATAGAAGGTCAGCTTGAAAAAATTGATTTGATTAAATTAAGGCTTGTCCATCAAAATGAATTAAAGGATCTTACCTTATCTACTAGGGATACCTTAAGACAAATGGATGGCTATAACGATCAGATTGAAGCAAGATATGAAGGAGAATTAGCTGGCCATGATGATAGTATAAATAAGCTTGAGGGAGAATTGTATATTGATGAAAAAAGACTGGACAAGCTATTTGAAGAAGTAGAAAAACGTCAATTGTTAGCAGGGATAGATGGCCTGATATCATATATATATGATTACAATGATTGGGATGTATCCGATAAAGATAGAAGGTTTATTACAATATATGATCCAGATTCTATGGTATTTGTTACAGATGGGAACGATTCTGAATTATTTTCTCCTGGTCAGATAGTTGAAGTTTCTGTACTTAACACAAAATATCCAGCTGTAGTCTTATCCCAAGAAGAAGTAGATAGGTTTAATGGAGATGACTCAGTAGAGGGGGCAATTTATCTGCGGCTTACTGATGGAAATGAAATTATAGAAACGAATAGTCGTGGAACTATAGAGTTTGTATTAAATGAATATAAGGATGTCCTGTACTTACCACAATCAGCTGTCCACAGAGACAATGAAAGAATGATAGTATACGTAGAAGATGAAGGTGGTTTTAAAAGCATTAAAGAAGTAGAAACTGGGATTGTATCGGATAGAAAGATTGAAATTTTATCTGGTTTAGAAGAGGGAGACAGTGTTATTATTGACTAATGAATGGGAGGTTAGCATAAGGTAATGAAAAAGTTGTATGCAATTTTGATGATATTAATAATTTCTTTAACTGCATGTCAAGCTAAAGAAGATGAAAAGATACCAGAATTAAAAGAGCCTGTCAGCGGTCAAATGGATACTGCTGTTGTTTCCCGCGGAAATATATATACACTAACTACTTATGATGGAAAGGTTTATCCTGATATACAGGATGTAAGCTTTACTGTGGATGGTAATGTGAAAAATATCGCTGTTAGCCTGGGTCAAAAAGTTGAAAAAGGTGATATTCTTATAAGTCTAGATGATACAAGACTTAAAGAACGACTTGAGGAATTAAAAAATTCCTTAGATGACTCAATAGTAAACAATGAGTATAGCAATATAGAAAGAGACTTAGACTATCAGCTTTCTCTAATAGATATGGAAGAAAAAATTGAAAAAGGGGCAACAGAACTTGAGATAGCAATGATGGAGGCAGATTTAGAAAAGCGTGAAATAATGTCAAGTCAGGCTCTACAAATGGCTGAATTAAATTTTAATAAAATGCATGAAAGAATTAATGAACTTGAAGAGGAAATTAAAAAGACAACAATAGTGGCACCTTGTTCAGGACATGTTGTATATTTGGCCGACATGAGAGTTGGTGACAGGGTGATTGCAGAAGACCCTGTGGTTATCATCACGGACGAAAGTAAATTACATCTGCAAACTGATTATATAAATAGGAATGACATATCTTCAGCTAGTAGGATTTATGCCTTGCATGGTGGTAATAGTTATGATATTGAATACCAGTATTTAAATCCTGAAGAAGCTCTAAGGCTTAATGATGGGGTGAAAATAGAAAGTAAATTTTCCTTTGACGTTAACGATGAATTTTCCGTAGGAGATTATGTAACTATTTGCTTGGAAGATAATTTTAAAGAAAATGTACTTACTGTACCTAATAATTCACTATATAACGATTCAAGAGGGTATTTTGTATATCGGCTAATTGATGATGAGTTAGTTAGAGCAGATGTAGAAACCGGGATAGTAACAGATACTCAAGTTGAGATTATAAGTGGTCTAAAAGAAGGAGATGTAGTTTATGTTCAAGGGTAATAAAAGAAAAAAGATAATTATCTTAGGGCTACTTGTCCTGTCATTACTTACATCATCAATAGCCTTGGCAGACCAGCTTAACAACTCGGAAGAGCTCATTGAGCAAGAAGAAACAAGTAGGGCCCACAAGATATATGAAGTAAAAAAAGGAGATTATACTGAAGTAACCAGTTTAAGAAATGCCGAGGTCATCTCTTTAAGAAATGATTCAGTAAGGATTGATCATGACAATGGAGTTTTTGGTGAATATCTAGTTGATAACCTACAGGAAGTAAAAAAGGGAGATCCCTTAATTTCATATACCATAGGAGTAGATCTTATAAGTATAGAGGAAATGAAGATGAATTTAGTTCATAGAGAGGACGGATTCTCCAAGGGTTTAAGTCAAAGACAAGAAGAACTTGCTAACTTAAGAAATGCATTATTAGGTCTTGAAAGTGGTTCTAATGATGAAAAGAAGGCGAAAATTAATATACAGAAGAAGGAAATAGGACTAGAAAGGTATATTAATGATACAGAAAAAAGTCTAGAAGACACCAAAGAAAAGATAAGAGAATTAGAGTCAAACTTAGAGCCTCAGTATGTATATGCGCCCTATAATGGAATAGTCTTCTTCTTTGAGCCAGTAAAGGAAGGGGCAGCAATTAATAGGGGAACTCATCTATTACAGATAATAGATACGGATAGTGTTTTCTTATCTGCGCCATCATCGGCCAATGATAAACTCTGGTATAACATGGAGGTTTCAGTGACCCTTATAACTAATAGACAGGAAGACACAACCAATGTTTATAAAGGTAGGATAATTTCTGCTGATTCACTAATTAACAGAAAGGTTAGCTCGGAAACATTTTATATACTATTAGAAAATGCAAAGGATGTATTAAATTTTGGACAGACTGCCAATGTTTACGCTGAAGAAATTAGGGTGGAAGATGTTATTATTATACCTTCAAGTTCGGTAAATATGGATAGTGGTAAGAGATATGTTTATATATTAGATGACAGTGGAGCAATGCAAAAGCAATATATAACAGGCCGTGACAATGGAGTTGAAATGTGGGTTTACAACGGGCTTGAAGTGGGACAACAAATTATAGCGGATTAGATTGGCGGTGATGCAAAAATGTTTAGTTATGTATTAAATAAGATTAGAAACAAGAAATGGATGTCAATAAGTCTTGTTATAGGAAATGTTTTATTAATTGGCTTGGTAGTAGGAATTATGGTTTACTCCAATGCTGTTTTAAACAGAATGCTAATTAAGGATTTAAACATTTCCATGGAAGAAACGGGGATTTATCCATTACAAACCTATGTTGAGATTCGAATGGATAGAACCCGTTCAGATAAAAGCGTAGCAAGAAAGGTAAAAGAACTAGAAGAATTAAATGAAGAGTTGCCATATAGGATGAATTTAACTCCTAAGGAAATGATATCTCATTATTATATTAGGACAAATTATCTTTTCGAACCTACAGATGAAGAAAGTAATGAGTATATTCTGAATCTTTCTTTTTTATCAGATTTAGAAAGTCATAGTGAGATGCTTTCTGGTGAAATGTATAGTGATGAACTAGTTGATGGAGCTATTGAAGTTATTATTAGCAGGAAGGCAATGCTAGACAATGATATGATGGTAGGGGACGAGTTGTATTTAGCGGATGTTCTTGACCAAGACGGACAACCCTATAAAATAAGAGTAATAGGTGCCTTTCAGAATTCAGAAGAGAACGATACTTATTGGGTAAATGGGCCAGATTCTTATTCTAGGCAATTTTTTATGAATGAGGACCTTTTTAAAGATTTATTTGTAGATTATGAGGATCCACAATATCAATGGAACAGTAAATGGTTTACATTAGTTGATTACAGCAATGCAAAAGCAGAAGATGCTGGCCTTATGTTAGAGACATTAGATTATTTTAAAACAAGAGTATACGAAATTGATACATATTATCAGTTGGAATATTTCAGTGAGATTATTGAAGGCTTTATATTAAAACAAAACAAATTAACACATGTTCTTTTCTTATTAGAAGTACCAATATTTATATTATTGATAATATTTATCTTTATGGTAAATAACCAAATGATGCAATCAGAGCGTGGAGACATTGCCATATTAAAAAGTCGTGGGGCATCCAATCTAGATATTATAAAAATTTTTCCATG
>CAYOAJ010000095.1:0-7699 GCA_964401895.1 uncultured Herbinix sp. | reverse complement strand
GTCATAACATTTTTCATGAGAATGAATCTCACTTCATGTGGCATAAGTAGATTCAAAAGATTCAAAACAGCCATTACAACGGTTAGTATGTTGTCCAGAGACAACTATAACAGTACACCAAGATGAGTATCCATTTGGTTCTACAACAAGATGCCTACCAGATACATTTCCTTGTACAGGCCCACAATCTAAATGTCTACCACTAGCACCACACTTCCTCTTCTTTGTGTATGCATTAGTTGTCTGTAAAGGAACATTAAAAATTAATGTAATAATAAGCATACAAGCTAATGATTTTTTCAGCGTTTTCATCATAATCCTCCTATATAATTTTAAACCCCTACAATACTTACTGTTAAATCCACTATACACTAAGTTTTACCACTAATCAAGTGACCTTATAAAAACAATTAAAACTCCATCCAAAAACTTCTTAAAAATATTTATAAACAACTTGTGGGACTGCTGTTTTTTCGTGAATTTACCTTTAAGCAATATTAACCAACAGCTTAAAAAGACCAAGGCAAGTCCTGCAACAAAAAAACCTAAGCGGGAGCGTGTTGCAAAAAATTGTTTTAGGTGTTAGCTACTAATTAAATACAAGCTGTTGCAAAACTTGCCCTAGGTCTTCCGTACTATCATAGTGTTTTCTCATAAATCGACTTCCCCACTGTAATAATTATTATCAATCCAATTGGTCCCAATATAAACCCTGCAAGGGAGAAGAGTCTTACACCGATATACATAGCCATTAAGGTAAATAGAGGTTTTATCCCTATATGGTTACTAATTAATTTAGGCTCTAATACTTCTCTTGTTATTAGGCATAGTAGATATGAACTTATTAATATTGCCGCTGCATATATATTTCCATTAAGAAGCATAATAATACTCCAGGGAATAAATACAATGCCACTACCAAATATGGGCAAGGCATCCATTAAAGCAATAAGAATACCCAATAACAAAGCGTATTCATTCCTAATTAAACTAAGTCCTATTACGCAGATAATAGCCACTATAGTCAAAACTATTAACTGCGCCTTAAGATAAGCCATGCCCACATTGGACAATCTGTCTCCTACATCTTTTATGTCCTTATAGAAAGAGTAGGATTTTAGTTTGTCTTTAAAAACAGGAAAGTCTTTTGCTATTAAAACCGAGGAAATAAAAATAATAATTATAATTCCTATTCCACCCACTAATTTAATAGCTATTGATATGGTTTGCTGGGTTATTCCTGGCATTACCTCTGTCCTTACCTTATCAACCACTTGAAACATATGATCATCTATAAAAGCCCTTGCTGTACCTAAGGCCAGGTCAAAGATTTCATCACAAGAAGAGCATATACTATCAAGTTTATCTGCTATAATATTAAGATATATAGGTAAATTCCTTAAAAATGATACTGATTGCTTAAATAATGTATTAAATAAATAAAATAACCCAACCATAATAATAAGGGACAAAAGAATCATTGATAGGACACTTCCTAGAATCCGTGGAAACCTTAAACGACTTTGCAAGAAATCTGTAAGGGGCCTTATTATTAAAGCTAAGATAAAGGCAATTATAAAAGGAAAAACCAGTGGTAACAGAAACTTAAAGCTTAGATACACCACAAGACTTGTTATGGCCATTATTATCAACCATTTAGCCTTAGGTTTTATTCCTTCTCCTAAATCTTTTATAATAATCACCCCCATTTTTTATTATTTAAAAACAAAAAGAGAATTCATATTGAATCCTCTTGTTCTTATTGTCTGTTTAATTTTTTTATATATGCTAGTAGAAAATTTGAAAAATAGTTAATAATTATTTATACAAGTTCAATTGGTATATAGGCTATGTCCGCAAGCATACTAGCTTTAACATACTTATGACCATATACTACGATATACTTATCATCTGACTTCTTAACCTTTACTATATCCTCTATATTATAAGGGTCATTTTTATACTTATCAGCTAATAACTTAATTTCCTCACTGTCTTCTTCCTCAAATGTTTCTTCAAGGGATAATCTTTTGCCTGACACTAAAGTTTTTGTTTTATTAAATGGAGCCTTTTGATGTTTTTTTGCTTCTTTTAATATGATTTCTGCAATAAGTTCCGGGCTACTATAAGTGCTATCTATAATTAAATCATAGTTAGAAAAGTCCATGTAATGCAGGTTATATATTTCCTTATACCTAACATTTTCTGTTGCCGCCCTTTTTGCAAGAAGCTTTACTGCCTCTTCAAAAGAATCATACTTTTCTGTTTCTCCCCTATCGTCTCCCATAACCCTTCTTGCTGCCTCTTCTAGGCTTACTGATACAAAGACCTTAAATGATTTCTCGACAAAATGCCAAGCAAGCCTTGAATCAAAGACTATATCTTTATCTTGATTTTCTCTTGAAATCCGTGCTGTAGCATCATCAATCATATGATCATACTTAGTTTCTTTACGCATTAGCTGATTAAGCTCAAGGGTAGTCATTCCCATCTCCTGTGCCAATTGCCTCTGAACCTTACCAGTGGAATATATCTCAAAATCATACTTTTCATTAAGTATATTACAAATGGTTGATTTTCCACTACCTAAATTTCCTGTAATAGTAATATGCATAACAATTCCTCCTTAAGTCAATAATACCATGTTTCCACCCAATCTTTGAACATCTTCTTTATCATGAGTGACTACCACTAGGGTCTTTTCTTTTGTCTTCTTTTTTATATATTCTATAACCCTTATCTTTGAATCCTCATCCAAAGCTGAAAAGGGTTCATCCATTACTATAAAATCACTATCAGCCATTAAAGCCCTAAGTATTGCTACTCTTCTTCTCATACCACCGCTTAGCTGGCTTACTGCTTTATTTTTATAATTTCTTAAACCAAGCTTAAAAAATTCATCTTCAATCATCTCTTTAGTTATAGAGGGTTCACATACAAGTTCAACGTTCCTAAGAGCATCCCAATGGTCTATAAGTGCATCTTCCTGAAAAACTACTGCAACTTTCCTGCCATCCATGCCCTGAATTATACCCCTATCTGCCTTTGTAAGTCCAGTTAAAATCCTAATCAATGTTGTCTTACCTATACCTGACGGACCCATAATACATGTGGTCTCCCCTTCTTCAAATAATATGTTTACATCTTCCAGGATAGGCACTCCTTTATAACTTTTATAAATCTGAGTCAGTTTGATATCCACCTATCTTACTCCTCCCCTGGTAAATGCCATTAATCAGCTTCATAACAAGCTTTTCAAATACAAGACTAATTATTATTATAAGAAGAGTCCAAGCAAACATTTCCTCTGTTAGAAAGTATAATTTCGCCTCATAAAGCCTACCTCCTATAGAGTTAGCAGGTTTACCTATTATCTCTGCAGCTATTCCTGATTTGAAGGAAAAACCTAAACCCACTGATATTGCCGATATAAAGTATCCTATTGTAGCTGGGAAATATATAGCCTTAATCTTTTTCCCTGTGCTTAACCTAAAAACTTTGGCCATATCTAAAAGCCTCTGATCTGTTTCATTAAGACCTTCCAATATATTAGTATAAACTATTGGAACTACCATTAGAAATGATATTAAAACAGACAGATAAGATGACTTTACCCATATTAAGGCAAGTATTATAAAAGACGCCACTGGTGTGACCTTAATAACTTTTATAATAGGGCTAATTAATTCATAAAAAAACCTACTTATATAAGAAAGTATGGCCATAATTGTGCCTAATATAATAGCTAAGATAAAACCTAAGAGTATCTTAAGAAAAGAATTTAAGATAGTTTGCCAGAAGTCTAAGCTCCCACTTAAGTCTATCAGGGTAAGTAAAACCCCTGATGGGGCTGGAAGTAGTAGTTTCTGATCCCAGACCCTACTTATAATCTCCCATAAAGAGAGCCAAAAGCTTATAGAAAGTATTCTATAGGCTAGCCTTTTTATATCTTCTCTTCTCTTATCATTCATAAAGTATAGCCCCCATTAAGGTATATAATAAAATTCATCTTCCGGCATCTTGCCACCTATTGCCTCAGGATTTTGTTCATATAATGCTTGAAGATATACGGTAACCCTATCCTTCATCTCTTGTCCCCTAATTAATGTAACATTACAATATGGAATGGCCTTTCTAGCTACTTCTTCTTTAAATATATCAAATTTATCAACAAGCTTTGCTGCTTCCTCCACATTACCATTGACAAAATCCACGCTGTCCTTATACTCTTTCATAAATGTTTCAAAAGCTTCTGGGTATTCTTCAATAAATTCTTCTCTTACAACTATCACTCCAGTAACAACGGAGTCTTCACCGTCACTGGCCTTTTGCCATTCTTCTTCTATATCTAAAGCAATTCTAACCTTGTCATTATTCATCATAACTGTTGTTATAAAAGGCTGGGGCAACATAGCAATTGCATCATCTGTATTACTTAAGATTGCTGCCACTTCAGTTGCTTCATTTTTATATTCTATTGTTATGTCTTCATCTGGGATTATTCCGTATAAATCCAAGAGGTAATTTAATGTATACTGAGGAGTGGTTCCATATCCTGTTGAATAGATTGTCTTTCCTCTTAAGTCTTCGACTGAATTTATCTTATCCCCTGTTTCTATTATGTAAAGGACTCCTAGGGTGTTTATTCCAGCTAGTCTAATCTTCCCCTCATTCTTATTAAATAATACCGAAGCTAGATTGCAGGGTATGGCAGCAATATCAAAATCACCTTTTATTAAGCCCCCACTTACCTCATCCGCCGCCCCGGCAATGGTAAAGTCATAAGATAGCTGGCTTTCATCATTAGATGCATCTTCCATAAGTTTAATTAATCCTATTGAGGTTGGCCCCTTTAAGGAAGCAATTCTTACCTCCCTGGCGGACTCCTGATTACCTTTGTTACAAGCAGTCAAAATCATAGATCCTAAAATAGTAAGGACAAGACCTATTAACATAAAGTTTCTTTTCTTCTTAAACATAAAATTCTCCTTAAATAAATATATTTAAACCTTGAAACGATAACCTACTCCCCAGATAGTTTCAATGTACTGTGGGTTAGATGAATCATATTCTATCTTTTCTCTTATCTTCTTAATATGAACTGTTACCGTTGCCACATCTCCCATAGATTCCATGTTCCATATCTCACGGAATAGCTCATCCTTGGTGAATACCCGGTTAGGGTTTTCCGCAAGAAATGTTAATAGATCAAATTCTTTTGTTGTAAGAACTCTTTCTTCTTCGTTTAAAAATACTCTTCGTGCAGTTTTATCAATCTTAAGTCCTCTTATCTCGATTATCTCATTGTCCTTAACACCTGTACCTATTAACCTTTCATACCGGGCTAAATGAGCTTTAACCCTAGCTACTAATTCACTTGGACTAAAAGGCTTTGTTATATAATCATCAGCACCTAAACCTAATCCTCTTATCTTATCTATGTCATCTTTTTTTGCAGATACCATAATTATTGGTATGTTTTTTTCACTTCTAATCTTCTTACAAGCTTCAAAGCCATCCATATTAGGTAGCATTAAATCTAATATTATTAAGTTAAAGTCCTCTGATAGGGCTCTTTCAACTCCTACGTCCCCTTTAGTTTCGATTTCAACTTCAAATCCACTTAACTCCAAGTAGTCCTTCTCCAACTCTGCAATTGATAATTCATCTTCTATAATTAATATTCTATCCATAACTCCTACCTTTCTGCCTTTTTAAGTGTAAAACTAATTTTTGTTCCATGTCCTTCTTCACTCTGCACCCATACCTTACCACCATGTCCTTCAACAATTTTCTTCACAATTGCTAATCCCAATCCTGAACCTCCTGTATTAGAGCTTCTAGATTTGTCTTCCCTATAAAACCTGTCAAATATATATGGTTGATTGTTTATTGCTATTCCACTTCCATTATCTCTAATGTCAACTTGAATGGATTCATCTGAAGGGCCCTTAGGAGTAATTACATCCTTAATCTCTAACCTTATTTTGCCCTTTTCCTTGTCCATATACTTTATAGAATTACTGATTATATTTTGAACAACTCTTTTTATCTGTTCAGGATCTGCTAGAACAAAAGAAGATTTGTCAGTCTTGTTTATATATTCTATTTCAATATCCTTAACCTCTAATTCTATTTTAACATCATCAACACAATCTACAAAAAAATCATGAATATTTATCTTTTTAAATGAATAGGGTACTATTTCAGAATCTATCATAGAAAAGAGGGCTAGTTCATCTACTAATGCTGACATCTCTTTGGCCTTCATACTAATCGTCTTAAGATACTTGTCTTGCTTCTGGTATGTATCTGCCACCCCATCTATTAAACCTTCTGTATAACCAGCTATTGCTGTTAGAGGGGTCTTTAAATCATGAGATATATTACTAACTACCTCTTTCATGTCATCTTCATATTGTATTCTGTCTTCAATCAAGTCTTTTAATCTAATTCTCATTTTCTCAAAGTCTTCACAAAGTTGCCCTATCTCATCGTCTGACTCTACTCTAACACTAGTATCTAAGTCTCCATCTTTAATACGGTTTGTTGCAAGCTTTAAGATATTTATTGGCTTTATTATGCTCCTATAAATCCAGTAAATCAAAAGTATGGCAGTTAATAACATAATAACTACAAATGAAATGAGGATTTGAATACCAATCCTTTTCACTTCTGGTACTAGGATATTCAGATCTGTAATAAGAAAAATTGTCCCTTGACCTCCGTCACTAAAACGAAAATCCTGTCCCTTAACCAAAGAGGGAGACTTACCACCGATATAAATCCCCCCATCAAGTTCTATATCATAATTACCATAGGAAGGTAGGTTGGCCTTTACTTTACTTAACCTATTTTCATCTCCAACATAAATATATTCATCATTCTTTCTAACTGCTAAAAATGTGTACTTTTCCATAAGTGAATCATTTAATTCTTGGTAAAATTGATAATCTTCAAGTTCCTCAGGATTCTTTAGGGCTTTTAATTTAATCTCATTATAAGCACCCCTAGTTACCCTGTTTAGTATTCTAACTGGATTAGTAATATCTTGAATGGATTCTGTTTCAACATCATATGCCTGATAGATTGAATTTACTTGAAACCTTACTATGGTTGATGCTGATATAACAATCAATGAGAAAGGCAATATAATCATTATAATAAATGCAACAATTAGTTTGTCTTTTAATTTCAAAATCACACCTACTTTTTCATAATACTTACTTTGCCTACATACAAATTATATCATAAGAGAACCCTATATGCACCATTCAAAACAAAAGCCTTATAGATTTCTATAAAGGCTTTTGTTTTGATTTTATAGATATGACTTTAATACTTCCACCTTGTCTAATTTCTCCCAGGGTAGGTCTAAATCTTCTCTTCCAAAATGTCCGTATGCTGCTGTTTGTTTGTAGATTGGTCTTCTTAAATCCAACATCTCTATTATACCAGCAGGGCGAAGATCAAAGTGTTTTTCCACAATTGCTAAGAGCTTCTCATATGGTAGCTTACCAGTTCCAAAAGTATCAATCATTATTGAGGTTGGGGCAGCAACTCCTATTGCGTATGATAATTGTATCTCGCACTTATCTGCTAAACCTGCAGCTACTATATTCTTTGCTACATAACGGGCTGCATATGAAGCAGACCTATCCACTTTAGTAGGGTCTTTCCCTGAAAAAGCTCCCCCACC